>JBLNDU010000243.1:0-2901 GCA_050261935.1 Nocardioidaceae bacterium
GCTCGCGCGCGAGGGGCGTACGAAGGAGGAGCTCGGCCGGGAGAGGTTCCTCGAGCGCGTCTGGGAGTGGCGGCGCGAGCACGGCTCGCTGATCACGGAGCAGTACAAGCGGCTCGGCGCGTCGCTCGACTACGCCGACGAGCGCTTCACGATGGACGACGCCTACGCGCGCGCCGTGGCGCACGTGTTCGTGAAGCTGTTCGAGAAGGGGCTCGTCTTCCGCGACAACTACATGGTCAACTGGGACCCGGGCACGCGCTCGGCGATCTCGGACCTCGAGGTGGTCCAGCGCCAGGTCGAGGACACGCTCTACTCGTTCGACTACCCGCTCGAGTCGGGCTCGGGGTCCGTCACGGTGGCCACGGTGCGACCCGAGACGATGCTGGCCGACACCGCGATCGCGGTCCACCCGGACGACGAGCGCTACTCGCGGCTCGTGGGCGAGGCCGCGATCCTGCCGCTCGTGGGGCGGCGGCTGCCGATCATCGCCGACGAGCACGTCGATCCGGAGTTCGGCACCGGCGCGCTCAAGATCACGCCCGGCCACGACCCCGCCGACTTCGAGATCGGGCGCCGGCACGGGCTGCCGGAGGTCACCGTGATCGGCGAGGACGGCCGCATGACCGAGGCGGCCGGCGAGCGCTTCGCGGGGCTCTCGGTCGACGAGGCGAGGCGGGCGGTCGTGGTGGCGCTGCGCGAGGAGGGGCTCGTGTCGGGCGCGCGCCCGTACGCGCATGACGTGCCGCACTCGCACCGCTCGGGCATGCGCATCGAGCCGCTCATCTCGCTTCAGTGGTTCTGCGACATGACGCGGCTCGCGAGGCCCGCGATCCAGGCGGTGCACGACGGGCGCCTGCGCTTCCACCCCGAGCGGCCCTGGACGGGCGTCTACCTCAGCTGGCTCGAGGGCATCCGCCCCTGGTGCCTGTCACGCCAGCTCTGGTGGGGCCACCGCATCCCCGCCTGGTACTGCGACGAGTGCGAGGAGACCTACGTCGGCGAGCGGGCGCCCGAGCGCTGCGGCGCCTGCGGGGGCGAGCTGGGCCGCGACCCCGACGTGCTCGACACCTGGTTCTCCTCGGCGCTCTGGCCGTTCGCCACGCTCGGCTGGCCCGAGCCGACGCCCCAGCTGCGCGCCTTCTACCCGACCGACGTGCTCTCGACGGCGCGCGACATCATCTTCCTCTGGGTCGCCCGCATGGTGATGCTCGGGATCGAGTTCACGGGCGAGCTCCCGTTCACCGACGTGCCGATCCACTCGGTGATCCAGGCGCCCGACGGTCGCCGCATGTCGAAGTCGCTCGGCACTGGCGTCGATCCGCTCGACGAGATCGAGGAGCACGGCGCCGACGCGGTGCGCTTCGGCCTGCTCGCGATGTCCTCCCAGCAGGACGTGCGGTTCTCGCGCGAGCGCGTCAAGCAGGGGGAGGACCTCGCCAACAAGCTCTGGAACGCCTCGCGGCTGATCCTGCTCGGCGTCGCCGACGGGGCGGGGCCCGATCCGAGCGCCGCCGAGGCGCCCGAGGACCGCTGGATCGTCTCGCGGCTCGAGCGCCACACGCGGCGCGTCGGCGAGCTGCTCGACGCCTACGAGCTCTCGCCGGCGGCGCTCGAGCTCTACGACTCCTTTTGGTCCGAGCTGTGCGACTGGTACCTGGAGCTCGCCAAGCCGCGGCTCTACTCGGCGGCCAACTCGGCGGTGTCGGCGGTGCTCCTGCACGCGCTCGAGCGCACCCTGCGGCTGCTGCACCCGCTCATGCCCTTCGTGACCGAGGAGGTGTGGTCGTTCCTGCCGGGCCCGGAGCGGCCGCTGCTCGCCGTGGCTGACTGGCCGGAGCCGCGCGACGAGCTGCTCGACCCGCACGCGGAGGCCGCGCTCGCGCGGCTTGTCGAGGCGGTCACCGAGCTGCGGAGCTACCGCGACGCCGTGGGCGCGCGCCCCGGCGTGGCGATCCCTGGGCGCCTGCTCGCCGCGGGCTACGACGAGGTGGCGCCGCAGCTGGCGCGGCTGGCGCGCTTCGAGCTCGTGCCCGCCGAGCAGGGCGACGGCGACGTGCTCGCCACGCTGCCGATCCCCGGCGGCGCGGTGCAGGTGCTGCCCTCGGACGCGTTCGACCGCGACGAGGCGGAGCGGCGGCTCGCCGCCAAGCGGGCCTCGCTGCGCGGCGAGATAGAGCGCGCCGAGCGCCGGCTCGCCAACCGCGGCTTCGTCGAGAAGGCGCCGCCCGAGGTGGTCGAGCAGGAGCGGCGCAAGCTCGCCGACTACCGGCGCGCGCTCGACGCGCTCGGATGACCGCGCGCCAGGCCGAGGCGTACCTGCTCGGCCTCGAGCTGTTCGGGATGCGGTTCGGGCTCGACCGCATGCAGAAGCTGATGACCGTGCTCGGAATGCCGCAGCGGCGCTTCGCGAGCGTGCACGTCGTGGGCACGAACGGCAAGTCGTCCACGGTCCGCTTCTGCGCCGCGATCCTCGAGCGCCACGGCGTGCGCACCGGGAGCTACACCTCGCCCCACCTGCGCTCCTTCCGCGAGCGCGTGGAGATCGGCGAGCGCCCGCTCGAGGAGGCGGACTTCGGCGCCGCGGTCGGGCGCGCCGCGCACGCGGCCGAGCTCGTCGACCGCACCGGCCCGCCCGAGGACCGCGTGACCCAGTTCGAGGCGCTCACGGCCGCCGCCTACCACGAGCTGGCGCGGCGCGGGGTGGAGGTGACGGTGATCGAAGCCGGCCTGGGCGGCCGCTTCGACGCCACCAACGTGATCCCCTCGAAGGTGCAGGTGCTCACCTCGGTCGGGCTCGAGCACACGCGCTGGCTGGGCCCGACGCTGCGGGACATCGCCGAGGAGAAGCTCGCGGTGGTGCGCGACCACGGGACGCTGGTGGTCGGAGGGCTCGACCCGGAG
>JBLNDU010000244.1:0-6863 GCA_050261935.1 Nocardioidaceae bacterium
GCAACAAGGAGCGGCAGAGCGGCGCAGACGGCCGCCACAACGGCGCCGAGGCGAAGGGTCCCCATTCAATCCTCCAGTTCCTGTTCAACGGGGCAAGAGCGTGCTTCCTTGCGCTGGGGGAGGTTACTCCAAAGCCGCCCGTCCGACTCCCATCCAGCCGCGCGAAGCGGGGCGAGCGTCGCGCCCGCCCTAGGCCCCGGCGGGCTCGACATGCACGAGGCCGGCCGCCTCGCGGAGCGCGGCCGCCTTGTCGGTGCGCTCCCACGTGAAGTCGTGGTCCTCGCGCCCGAAGTGGCCGTAGGCGGCCGTCTTCTGGTAGATCGGCCGGTGCAGCCTGAGCTCCTCGCGGAAGGCGCCGGGGCGCAGGTCGAAGTGCTCCTCGATCAGCTTGACGATCGTCGAGCGCGCCACCCGCTCGGTGCCGTAGGTCTCGACCATGAGCGAGACCGGGTGCGCGACGCCGATGGCGTAGGCGACCTGCACCTCGCAGCGGTCGGCGAGGCCGCCCGCCACCACGTTCTTGGCCACCCAGCGGGCCGCGTAGGCCGCCGAGCGGTCCACCTTCGACGGGTCCTTGCCGGAGAAGGCGCCACCGCCGTGGCGCGCGGCGCCGCCGTAGGTGTCGACGATGATCTTGCGGCCGGTCAGCCCGCAGTCACCCATGGGGCCGCCGATCTCGAACCTCCCCGTCGGGTTGACGAGGAAGCGGTCGCCGTCCCCGTAGAGCTTCTTCTCGTCGTAGAGCTCGCCCGGGAGGATCGGATGCACCACGTGCTCCCACAGGTCCGGCCGGATCAGCGCCTGCGAGTCGACGCCCGGCTTGTGCTGGGTCGAGATCAGGATCTTCTCGACCTCGATCGGGCGGCCGTTCTCGTAGCGGACGGTGACCTGCGTCTTCCCGTCGGGGCGGAGGTAGGGCATCACGTCGCCGCGGCGCACCTCGGCGAGCCGCTGGGCGATCCGGTGCGCGAGCCAGATCGGCATCGGCATGAGCTCCTTCGTTTCGCGCGTGGCGTAGCCGAACATCATCCCCTGGTCGCCGGCGCCGGCAAGGTCGAGCTCGTCCTCGTCGGAGGGGTCGGTGCGCATCTCGTAGGCCTGGTCGACGCCGGCGGCGATGTCGGGCGACTGCTCGTCGATCGCCGTGATGACGGCGCAGGTGTCGCAGTCGAAGCCGAAGCTCGCGTCGGTGTAGCCGATCCGCCTGATCGTCTCGCGCGCGACGCGCGGGATGTCCACGTAGGTCTCGGTCGAGATCTCGCCCGACACGACGACCAGCCCGGTGTTGACGAGCGTCTCGCACGCGACCCGGCCGTAGGGGTCGTCCCTGAGCACGGCGTCGAGCACGCCGTCGGAGATCTGGTCGGCCATCTTGTCGGGATGGCCCTCCGTGACCGACTCGGACGTGAACAGGAACTCGTTGTCGGAGAGGGGCGTGGTCGTCATCGGAGGCGAGGGTACACGGGTCACCTCCCGTCGCGACGCCCCTTGAAGTCGATCACGAGCGGTACGCCCTCGAGCGCGAAGCGCTCGCGGAGGCGGTTCTCGAGAAAGTACGCGTAGGCGCGCGTCACGAGCCGGCGGTCGTTCACCTGCACGGCGATCCGCGGCGGCCGGGCCTCGAACTGGGCCGCGTAGTACATCCGCAGTCGCCGACCGCGGACGGCGGGCGGCTCGCGGGTGGCCTGCAGATCGGCGAGGAAGCGGTTCAGCTCGGGGGTCGGAAGCTGGGCGGCAGCGCGGTCGGCGAGCGAGAGCGCCTCGGCCACGAGCCGCTTCAGGCCGCGGCCGCTGCGAGCCGATACGGCGAGCACGCGCGGGCGCTGGCGGAGCTTTCGCGCCACGCGCGCCTTCGCGTCCTCGAGGTCGGTGCGGGTGACGTCCCACTTGTTGAGGGCGATCACCGTGGCGCACTTCCGCTGCATCGCGAGCTCGGCGACGCGGAAGTCGTCGCTCGTCACCCCCTCGGACGCGTCGCATACGACGATCGCCACGGCGGCGCGCTCGGCCGCCCGCTCCGAGCGGAGCTGGGCGTAGTAGTCCACCGTGCCGGCCACCTTCGTGCGGCGCCTCAGCCCGGCGGTGTCCACGAGCACGACCTGCCTGCCGTCGAGCTCGATCCTCGTGTCGATGGCGTCGCGCGTCGTGCCGGCGACGTCGGTGACGATCACCCGCTCCTCGCCGAGCAGCCGATTCACGAGCGATGACTTCCCGACGTTGGGCCTTCCGATCACGGCTAGCGCGGTGCCCTCGGGCTCGTCGCCCGAGCGCTCCGGCAGCCGCTCGACGACGAGGTCGAGCAGGTCGCCCGTCCCGAGCCCCTGCGTGCCGGAGACCGGCACCGGCTCGCCCAGCCCGAGCGCGTAGAAGTCGGCGGCCAGCGCCAGGCTCGACACGTCGTCGACCTTGTTCGCGGCCACCACCACGGGCAGCTCTCCGCGCCGAAGCTCGGCGGCCAGCTCGGCGTCGCCGGGCCGGAGGCCGGCGCGCGCGTCGACCACGAGCAGCGCGAGGTCGGCCTCGGCGAGCGCGATGCGCGCCTGCGCCCGGACGCGCTCGGCGAGCGTCCCTCCCGCGTCGAGGTCGACACCGCCGGTGTCGACCAGCGTGAAGGCGCGCCCGTTCCAGTCGGCGTCGACCAGCTTGCGGTCGCGCGTGACGCCCGACTGCTCGTGCACCACCGCCTCGCGCGTGCCGGACAGGCGGTTCACGAGCGTCGACTTGCCGACGTTCGGGAAGCCGACGACGGCCACCGCCGGGCGCGCCATCAGGCGGGCCGGGCGGCGCGGGCCAGCTCGACGACGCGCCGCACGACCTCCTCGATCGGGAGCCCGGTCGTGTCGAGCTCGACGGCGCCGTCGGCCGCTGCGAGCGGCGAGTGCTCGCGCGAGCTGTCCTGCGCGTCGCGCAGCGCCTGGTCGCGCAGGACCGTTTCGACGTCCGCGCCGAGCTCCCGCGCGCGCCGGCGAGCGCGCTCCTCGGCGCTCGCGGTCAGGAAGACCTTGAGCTCGGCGTCGGGCGCGACCACCGTGCCGATGTCGCGGCCCTCCGCCACCCAGTCGCCGGCCCGCAGGAGCGCCCGCTGCTTGCGGACGAGCGCCTCGCGCACGCTCGGGTTGGCGGCCACGCGCGAGGCCGCCTCCGAGACCGCCGGCACGCGGATCGCCTCCGTGACGTCGCGTCCGTCCGCCACGACGCGCTCGCCGAGAGAGATGTCGAGCGCCTCGGCGCGCTCCGATGCCGTGCCGCCGTCCTCCAACACGGCCAGCCCGACGGCGCGGTACATCGCGCCCGAGTCGAGGAAGGTGAAGCCGAGCGCGCGCGCGACGGCGCGCGCGACGGTGCTCTTGCCGGCGCCGGCCGGACCGTCGATCGCGACGACCATGGCCCTCGCCAGGCTACTCGGCCGGGTCGCTGCGGCCTCACGGCCCGCGACGAGCGGGGGCTACCCGAGCAGGGTCGCGATGTCGCGCTCGAAGTCGGGGTAGGAGACCGCGGCCGCCTCCATGCCGTGCACCTCGACGCCCTCCCGCGAGGCCAGCCCCGCAACAGCGCCGAGCATCGCGAGCCGGTGGTCGCCGCGGGCGTCGAGCGCGCCGCCGCGCAGCGGGCGCCCATCGCCGCGCACGACGAAGCCGTCCTCCGTCGCCTCGATGTCGGCCCCGAGCCCGCGCAGGCCCTCCACCACTCCGTCGATCCGATCCGACTCCTTGTGGCGCAGCTCGCCCGCGCCGCTCACGACGGTCTCGCCGTCCGCGAACGCGCCGAGCAGGGCGACGAGCGTGAGCTCGTCGATCGCGAGCGGCACCTCCTCGGGCTCGACCCGCGTGCCCTCGAGCGGCGCCGAGGCCACGTCGAGCTCGCCGACCGGCTCCTCCGCGGAGACCGTTCCGGGCGACTCGAGCTCCCCGACGATCACGGCGCCCATTCGCTCGGCGATGCGCAGGAAGGCCGTGCGCGTCCAGTTCAGGCCCATCCCCTCGATGACCACGCGGGAGTCGCGCACGAGCGTTGCCGCGGCCACGACGAAGGCCGCCGACGAGGGGTCGCCCGGCACGGTGACCTCGCCGAGCTCGAGCTCGTCGACCTGGGCCACGCTGAGCTCGGCGTCGTGCTGGCGGAACGACGTGCGCGCGGCGCGCAGCATGCGCTCCGTGTGGTCGCGGCTCGGCAACCGCTCGCGCACGGTGGTCCTGCCCTCGGCGAGCAGCCCGGCGATAAGCACGCAGGACTTGACCTGGGCGCTCGCGACCGGCAGCTCATAGTCGATCCCGTGGAGGGGCGCGCCCTCGACCGTGAGCGGCGGGAACACGCCGGCGCGGGCCACGAGCGAGGCCCCCATCTCCGTGAGCGGCTCGACGATGCGGCCCACCGGGCGGCGGCGGATCGAGGCGTCGCCGTCGAGCGTCCAGACCCCGCCCGGCTGGCCGGCGAGCCAGCCCGGCAACACGCGCATCAGCGTGCCCGAGTTGCCCACGTCGAGCCGGCCGCCGGTGGCCTCGAGCGGGCCGCGCAGGCCGACGCCGCGCAGCAGCAGGCCGTCCTCGTGCTCCTCCTCGACGCCCGCGCCGAGCGCCAGCAGCGCCGTCAGGGTCGAGCGGGTGTCCGCCGCGTCCAGGTAGTTGCGGATCGTCACGGGCTCGTCGCACATTGCGCCGAAGAGCGCGGCGCGGTGCGAGATCGACTTGTCGGCGGGCGGCCTGTAGCGGCCGCGCAGCCGCCGCCCCGGCGCGAAGCGGCGGCGGGTCACTGGTCGGCGACGGGAAAGCCGAGCTCTTCGATCAGCCGCGCTGCGCGCTCGGCCTGGGCGTCGCCCGCGACCCAGAGCGAGATCGACCCGGAGCGCATGTCGGGCGCCGGTGCCAGCGCCATGTCGACGATGTTCACGTCGGCCCTGCCCAGCGCGAGCGCCACCTGGGCGACGATACCCGGCCGGTTCGGCACCGCGAGGACCAGCTCGTGCACCGGCCCGCCCGCCAGGTCGGCCTCGAGCAGCGCGCGACGGTGCTCGCGGGCGCGCTCGTTCCAGTCCTCGACGGCGCGCGGATCGCCCGCGCGGAGCAGCGCGGCCACCTCGCGCAGGCGGGTGGCGGCGGCCTCGCCCTCGTCGGCGAGCGCCTCCGCGTTCGAGGTGTAGATGTCGGTCCAGAGCGCGCTGCTCGCCCCGGCCACCCGGGTGGCGTCGCGGAAGCTCGGGCCGACGCGCGGCAGCGGCTCGTCCTCCCGCGCGAGCGTTCGGGCGGCCTGCGAGACGAGCACGTTCGCGAGCACGTGCGGCAGGTGGCTGACGCTGGCGAGCAGCCGGTCGTGGGTGCGAGCGTCGATCGCGATCGGGCGCGCCCCGAGCGCCGTGACGAGCCGGTGGAGGCGCTCGAACAGCACGCCGGAGGAGCGCGCCGAGGGGGTGAGGTACCAGGTGGCGCCCTCGAACAGGTCGGCCCGGGCGTGCTCGACGCCGGTGGTCTCGGCGCCCGCGACCGGGTGGCCACCCGTGAAGCGCTCGTCGTCGACGGCGTCCACCACGTGGCGCTTGGTGGAGCCGACGTCGCTGACCACGCAGTCTGCCCGGGCGGCCCGGAGCGCCGCCCTCACGAGCTCGGGGAGCGAGCCGACCGGTCCGCAGGCGAAGCAGGCATCCGCGCCCGCCACGGCGTCCTCGAGCGAGCCCGCCGAGCGGTCGATCGCGCCGAGGGCGCGCGCCCGCTCGAGCCGCTCGCGGCTGCGGCCGAAGCCGATCACCTCGACGTCCTCGAGCGCGTCGCGCGCCGCCAGTCCGATCGAGCCGCCGATCAGACCGACGCCGAGTACGGCGATCCTCAACTGCCGGCGCGCCGCCCGCCGTCGCCGGCGGTCGCGTGCTCGCGCAGCCCCGCCGCCTGCTTGCCGGCGAGCTCGGCGGCGGCCTGAAGCCGGCGCACGTAGCTCGAGAAGTCCTTCGCGTAGAGCGCCTGCGGCCCGTCGCAGATCGCCTCCTCGGGGCAGGGGTGGATCTCGACGATGACGCCGTCGGCGCCGGCCGCCGCCGCGGCGAGCGAGAGCGGCTCGACGAGGTCCCGCTTGCCCGCGGCGTGGCTCGGGTCGACGAGCACGGGGAGGTGCGACAGCTCCCGCAGCACCGGGATGGCGGTGATGTCGAGCGTGATGCGGTAGCTCGACTCGAACGTCCGGATGCCGCGCTCGCACAGGATCACCCTGTCGTTGCCCTCCTGGAGCACGTACTCGGCCGCCATCAGGAGCTCCTCGAGCGTGGCCGACAGGCCGCGCTTGAGCAGCACGGGCACGCCGGCGCGGCCCACCTCGGTGAGCAGGGCGTAGTTCTGCATGTTGCGGGCGCCGAGTTGCACGACGTCCGCAACCTCGAGCACCGCGTCGATGTCGCGCACGTCCATCAGCTCGGTGACGATCGGCATCCCGGTCTCGGCCTTCGCCTCGGCAAGCAGGCGCAGGCCCGCCTCGCCCAGCCCCTGGAACGAGTAGGGCGAGGTGCGCGGCTTGTAGGCGCCGCCGCGCAGGAGCCCGGCACCGGCGTCGCGCGCGGCGCGCGCCGCCTCGAGCATCACGTCGTGCGACTCGACCGTGCAGGGACCGGCGATCACGTTGAAGTGGTCCCCGCCGATCCGGCGCCCGTCCACTTCGACGACCGTGCGCTCGCCGCGCCTGTACTGGGCCGAGGCGAGCTTGTACGGCTTCTGGATCGGAACGAGATGGTCGACCCCTGGGGTGCCCTCGAGCCCGAGGTTGGCCACGCGCTCGCGCGAGCCGATCGCCCCGATCACGGTGAGCACCTCGCCCCGCGAGACGTGGGCGGAGGCCCCCACCGACTCCACCCTGCGCACGACGGCGGAGATCTGCTCCTCCGTCGC
>JBLNDU010000245.1:0-7989 GCA_050261935.1 Nocardioidaceae bacterium
GTCGTGCCGCGGCTGCGGCCGCCACGGCCGCTGCCCGAGGGCTGACGGTCTTTGCGGGCCGCCAGAAATCTGCCATACTCCCGCTTAGATTTCTTCCGCAAGCGTGTAGAGAGGTAGCAACGGATGGGCAAGACCATAGGAATCGACCTGGGAACGACGAACTCGTGCATGGCCGTGCTCGAGGGCGGTGAGCCGACTGTCGTAGAGAACGCCGAGGGTGCGCGCACGACCCCTTCGGTCGTCGCCTTCACGGAGGGCGGCGAGCGCCTCGTGGGCGCGCCGGCCAAGCGCCAGGCCGTCACCAACCCGAGCAACACCGTCTTCTCGATCAAGCGCTTCATGGGCCGCAAGGAGGCCGAGGTGCGCGAGGAGGAGAAGATCGTTCCGTTCGAGGTCGTTCCGGGCCCGAACGGCGACGCGCGCGTCAAGGCGGGCGGCAGGGAGTACGCCCCGCCCGAGATCAGCGCGATGATCCTCCAGAAGCTGAGGGCCGACGCCGAGGCCTACCTGGGCGACACCGTCGACGCGGCGGTGATCACGGTCCCGGCCTACTTCAACGACGACCAGCGCCAGGCGACCAAGGACGCCGGCAAGGTCGCCGGCCTCGACGTGAAGCGCATCATCAACGAGCCCACGGCGGCGTCGCTCGCCTACGGGCTCGACAAGGAGTCGGACCAGACGATCCTCGTCTTCGACCTCGGCGGCGGCACCTTCGACGTGTCGGTGCTCGAGATCGGCGATGGCGTGTTCGAGGTGAAGGCGACCGCGGGCGACAACCACCTCGGTGGCGACAACTTCGACAAGGCCGTCGTCGACTGGCTCGTGGCCGAGTTCAAGAAGGCCGAGGGCGTCGACCTCTCGCAGGACAAGATGGCCCTCCAGCGGCTCTACCAGGACGCGGAGAAGGCCAAGACCGAGCTCTCCTCGGCCCAGGAGACGCAGATCAACCTGCCCTTCATCACGGCCGTCGAGTCGGTGCCGAAGCACCTAAACCAGCGCCTCACGCGCTCCAAGCTGAACGAGCTGACCGCCGACCTGCTCGAGCGCGTCGTCGGGCCGACGAAGCAGGCGATGAAGGACGCCGGCGTGACCGGCGACGACATCGACCACATCGTGCTCGTGGGCGGCATGACGCGCATGCCGGCCGTGCAGGAGAAGGTCAAGCAGCTGACCGGCAAGGACCCGCACCGGGGCGTCAACCCGGACGAGGTCGTGGCCGTCGGCGCCGCCATCCAGGCCGGCGTGCTGGGCGGCGAGGTCAAGGACGTGCTGCTGCTCGACGTCACGCCGCTGACGCTCGGCATCGAGACCAAGGGCGGCGTGATGACGAAGCTGATCGAGCGCAACACGACGATCCCCACGCGCAAGTCGGAGGTCTTCTCGACCGCCGAGGACAACCAGACCTCGGTCGAGGTGCACGTGCTGCAGGGCGAGCGCGAGATGGCGATGTACAACAAGTCGCTCGGCAAGTTCCAGCTCACGGGCATCCCGCCCGCGCCGCGGGGCGTGCCGCAGATCGAGGTCGGCTTCGACATCGACGCCAACGGCATCCTCAACGTGTCGGCGAAGGACCTCGGCACGGGCAAGGAGCAGAAGATCGAGATCAAGGCCGGCTCCGGCCTGGCCGACGCCGAGGTCGAGCGGATGGTGAAGGACGCCGAGGCGCACGCGGAGGAGGACCGCCGCCAGCGTGAGCTCGTCGAGGCGCGCAACACGGCCGAGAACGCCGCCTACCAGGCCGAGCGCCAGCTGAGCGAGCTGGGCGACTCGGTCGACGCGTCCGCCAAGTCGGACATCGAGGCGGCGATCAAGGACGTGCGCGACAACCTCGAGTCGGAGGACGCGAACCTGCTGCGCCAGAAGAGCGAGGCGCTCCAGACCGCGTTCCACCGCGTCTCGGAGCAGATGTACGCCGCGGCCGCCCAGCAGGCGCAGGCCTCGGGCGCCCAGGCGGGCGACGGGGCCTCGGCCGACGGCGCCGACGCCGCGGGCGCGGAGGAGGTAGTCGACGCCGAGGTGGTCGACGGCGAGGAGGGCCGCTAGCGCATGATCCGGCCCGAGGACAGCGAGGGCCGCCCCTCCGCCGCGGAGTCCCGGCCGGAGGAGCGTCCGGTGGCCGAGCCGGTGCCGGACGCTCCGCCGACCGCGCAGCGCGACGCGGCCGAGCCGGCCGGCGAGGAAAGCGCCGACAACGAGGCCGAGATGGAGCGCGCGACGCAGCGGCCACGGGAGTTCGGCGGCCCGGCAGCGCCCGGCGGCCAGGGCCGCTCGGGCGAGGAGCGCGAGCCCGGCGAGCCGCGGGAGGCGGCCGTGGGCGGCGAGGCCGGCGGCGAGCTCGAGCGCGCGCGCGAGGAGCGCGACCGCTACCTCGCGCTCGCCCAGCGCGCGCAGGCGGACTTCGACAACTACCGCAAGCGCGCCGCGCGCGAGGTCGCGGCCGCGGGCGAGCGGGCCAAGGGCGCGCTCGTGCGCGAGCTGCTGCCCGTCGTGGACAACCTCGAGCGCGCGCTGACGTCGGCCCGGCCCGACGAGCAGCACCTCGCCGAGGGGGTGCGGCTCGTGCACTCGGAGCTGGTGGGGGCGCTCGAGCGCAACGGGGTGGAGCAGTTCGACCCGAAGGGCGATCGCTTCGACCCGAGCCTCCACGACGCGCTCTCCGTGCGCAGCGAGGACGGCGCCGAGGCGGGCGTCGTCCTCGACGTGGTCGAGAAGGGGTACAAGGTCAACGGGACCGTGCTGCGACCTGCACGGGTGGTCGTCAGCGGGTAGCCGCGATGCCTGCTGTCAAGGACCCCTACAAGGTGCTCGGCGTCGACAAGAAGGCGAGCGACGACGAGCTGAAGAAGGCCTACCGCAAGCTCGCGCGCAAGTACCACCCTGACCGCAACCAGGGCGACAAGGAGGCCGAGGAGCGCTTCAAGGAGGTCCAGGAGGCGTACTCGATCCTGTCCGACGCCGAGAAGCGGCGCGCCTACGACCAGGGCGGCGGGATGTTCGGGGGCGGCTTCGACCCGGGCGCCTTCCGGGGCAACTTCGGCAACTTCGGCGGCGGGATCGGCGACATCCTGTCCGACCTCTTCGGCGGTGGCGGCGGCGGTGGCGGCGCCGGTCGCGGCGCCGGCCAGCGCGCCGAGCGCGGACGCGACCTCGAGACGGAGGTCCACATCTCTTTCGAGCAGGCGATGGAGGGCGCCCAGATCCCGGTCAGCGTGCCGCTCTCGGCGCCCTGCCCCACCTGCCACGGCACCGGCGCGCGTCCGGGCACCAGCCCGAGCGTCTGCACCCGCTGCAACGGCCGCGGCGTAGAGGCGGAGTCGCAGGGGCTGTTCTCGATCTCGCAGCCGTGCCGGCAGTGTGGCGGCACCGGCACCGAGATCAAGGAGCCGTGCGCGACCTGCGGCGGCATGGGACGCACGCGCCAGGTCAAGCGCTACCGGGTGAACATCCCGGCCGGTGTCCGCAACGGCAGCCGCGTCCGGCTGGCCGGCAAGGGCGAGGCGGGCGCGCGCGGCGGGTCGCCGGGCGACCTCTACGTCGTCACGCGCGTGTCCGAGTCGCCGATCTTCAAGCGAAGGGGCGACCACCTCGAGGTCGACGTGCCGATCACTGTCGTCGAGGCGATCAGGGGCGCCACGATCGAGGTGCCAACCCTGAGCGGCACGAAGCGCATTCGCGTCCCACCGGGCACCCAGCACGGCACGGTCCAGCGCCTTCGCGGCGAGGGCCCGCCACGGCTCGGCGGCCGCGGCAGCGGCGACATCCACTACAGGCTCGTGATCGACGTCCCCACCTCACTCTCGCGCGAGCAGCGCGCGGCGATCGACGAGCTCGGCGAGCTGCTCGACGGCAACCCGCGCGAGCGGCTGCTCGCGGGGCAGGCGTAGGCGATGGCCAGGCGGGACGAGCTGCTCGAGCGCTCGCGCGGCGTGTACATGATCTCCGTCGCAGCGGAGCTCGCCGGGATGCACCCGCAGACGCTGCGCATCTACGAGTCGCGCGGGCTCATCACGCCGAAGCGCTCGCCCAAGAACACGCGCCTCTACTCGGCGGCGGACGTGGAGCGGCTGCGGCGGATCCAGGAGCTCACGAACGAGCTCGGGATGAACCTGGCCGGCGTCGAGAAGGTGTTCGAGCTCGAGGCCGAGCTCGAGCGAATGCGGAGGCGTCTCCGCGCCCTCGAGCGTCAGCACGACAGGGCGCGGCGCGAGCTCGAGCAGGAGCTCGACCGCGTGCGCCGCGCCGCCAAGCGCGAGCTGGTCGTGTACGAGCCGCCCGAACGCGGCTTGACTCGAGCGCGAGGTCAGACCGGCTCGGCGGCCGGGCTGCCGTTCATGCCGCGCGGCCGCTGATCCTGTCGGGGCCGCCGCCACGGCTGCCGGGCGGGCGCCGCGCGCGGCACCCGCCGCGGGCGGCTCCACGGCGCTTGGACAGACCGGCAAAGATCTACTACACTCACACATAGATTTTCTATGCAAGCTGATCGGTTCACAGTCAAGTCCCAGGAGGCGCTCGCCGCCGCTCAGCGGCTCGCGGGCGCCCGTCGCAACCCCGAGGTGGTGCCGCAGCACCTGCTCGTCGCGCTGCTCGAGCAGGAGGGCGGCATCGTCGCGCCGGTGCTTCGGCGCGCAAGCGCCGACCCCGAGCGCGTCCGCCGGCTCGCGAACGAGCGGCTCGACGCGCTGCCCACGATCAGCGGCTCCGGCACCGCCGCGCCCGCCCGGGGCCGCGAGCGGATCGAGCTGCTCGCCCGCGCCGCCGGGGAGGCGCGCGGCATGGGCGACGAGTACGTCTCGACCGAGCACCTGCTGCTGGCGCTGGCCGCCGACCCGAAGGTCGACGCGGGCGCCAGCCGCGACCAGCTCGCGGACGCCGTCCAGGCCGTGCGCGGCCCGCACCGCGTGACCGACCAGAACCCGGAGGACAAGTACCAGGCGCTCGAGAAGTTCGGCCGCGACCTCACCGAGGCCGCCGAGCAGGGCAAGCTCGACCCGGTCATCGGCCGCGACGACGAGATCCGCCGCGTGGTCCAGGTGCTCTCGCGCCGGACGAAGAACAACCCCGTCCTGATCGGCGAGCCCGGCACCGGCAAGACCGCGATCGTCGAGGGCCTCGCGCAGCGGATCGTCTCGGGCGACGTGCCCGACTCGCTGCGCGACCGGCGCGTGATCGCGCTCGACATCGGCGCGCTGATCGCAGGCTCGAAGTACCGCGGCGAGTTCGAGGACCGGCTCAAGGCCGTGCTCAAGGAGATCGCCGAGGCCCAGGGCCAGGTGATCCTGTTCATGGACGAGCTCCACACGATCGTCGGCGCCGGCGCGGCAGAGGGCGCCGTGGACGCCGCCAACCTGCTGAAGCCGATGTTGGCGCGCGGCGAGCTGCGCGCGGTGGGCGCCACCACGCTCGACGAATACCGCAAGCACATCGAGAAGGACGCCGCGCTCGAGCGACGCTTCCAGCCCGTCTACGTCGACGAGCCGTCGGTCGAGGACACGATCGCGATCCTGCGCGGCCTCAAGGAGCGCTACGAGGTGCACCACGGCGTGCGCATCCAGGACTCGGCGATCATCGCCGCCGCCACCCTCTCGCACCGCTACATCGCCGACCGCTTCCTGCCCGACAAGGCGATCGACCTGATCGACGAGGCGGCCTCGCGGCTGCGCATCGAGATCGACTCGATGCCCACCGAGATCGACGAGGTGGAGCGCCGCATCCAGCAGCTCGAGATCGAGCTGCAGGCGCTCAAGAAGGAGACCGACGAGGCCTCTGTGGCGCGCCGTGAGGCGATCGAGCGCGAGCTCGCCGACCTCCGCGAGCGCTCGAACGAGATGAAGGCGCACTGGCAGGGCGAGAAGGAGGCGATCGAGGCGATCCGGCAGGCGAAGGAGCGGCTCGAGCAGGCTCACCGCGACGCCGAGCGCGCCGAGCGCGACGCCGACCTGCAGCGCGCCGCGGAGCTGCGCTACGGCGAGATCCCGGCGCTCGAGCGCCTCGGGAAGGACGAGGAGGCCCGCCTGCGCGAGCTGCAGTCGGACACGACCTTCCTGAAGGAGGAGGTCGACGACGAGGACGTCGCCGAGGTCGTGGCGAAGTGGACCGGCATCCCCGTCTCGAAGCTGATGGAGGGGGAGGTCCAGAAGCTCGTGCACATGGAGGAGCGCCTCCACGAGCGCGTGATCGGCCAGGACGAGGCGGTCGCCGCCGTCTCGAACGCGCTGCGCCGCTCGCGCGCGGGGCTCCAGGACCCGAACCGCCCGATCGGCACCTTCCTGTTCATCGGCCCGACCGGTGTCGGCAAGACGGAGCTGGCCCGGGCGCTGGCCGAGTTCATGTTCGACTCGGAAGGGGCGATGGTGCGGATCGACATGTCCGAGTACATGGAGAAGCACTCGGTCGCGCGGCTGGTGGGCGCGCCGCCCGGCTACGTGGGCTACGAGGAGGGCGGCCAGCTGACCGAGGCCGTGCGCCGGCGCCCATACAGCGTCGTGCTGCTCGACGAGATCGAGAAGGCCGCGCCCGACGTGTTCAACATCCTGCTGCAGCTGATGGACGACGGCCGGCTGACGGACGGCCAGGGCCGCACGGTGCACTTCGAGAACACCGTCGTGATCATGACCTCGAACGTGGCCGGCGGGCTCGACGGCGTGCGCGCCACCTTCAAGCCGGAGTTCGTCAACCGGCTCGACGAGATCGTGGAGTTCGAGCCGCTGACGCGGGCCCAGATCGGCGAGATCGTGGACCTGCAGGTCGCGAAGCTGATCGCGCGCGTGGCCGAGAAGGGCGTGACGGTCGAGCTCACCGAGGACGCCCGCACGCTGCTCGGCAACCTGGGCTACGACCCGACCTACGGCGCACGCCCGCTCAAGCGGGTGATCCAGAGGCGGCTCGTGGACAGGCTCGCGCTCAAGCTGCTCGACGGCGAGTTCGCCCCCGGCGACCGCATCCTCGTGGACGCCGCCGACGGCGACCTCACGTTCACCCGGGAGCCGGTCGCCGCCGAGCCGGCGGCGGCCTAGCAGCGGGTCGCCGCCGACCGTGGGCCGACGCTCGCGCAGACGGCAACGCGAGGCGGGGGCGCCGCCGAGCGGCCCCGCCTCCACGACCGACTACAGCGACGAGGACGGCAACGTCCTGACGCTCCGTGACGAGCTCGGCGCCGGCACGCTGGCCGCGCTCGAGCGGCTCGACGCGAAGCCGGGCGCCTCGCTCGAGGACCGCTGGCAGCGACGCACGGAGCTCCTGTTCGAGCGGCTCGCCGTGCGCTGGGAGATCGCCGGTCTCCCGCTCGAGGGCCAGCGCGAGCTGCTCGGCCGCTACCGGATGGCGAGCCCCGAGGAGCGGCGCCGCGTGCGCGAGGCGATCGCCCGGCACCTGGCGGAGCGCCACCCCGAGGTCGGGCTGTAGGCCGCCGCGGACGTGCGGCGGCCCCCGGCGAGGCCGGCTGGGAACCGCCCGGACCGGGGGTTTGGCAGTTTACGGGACACATAGTCCGGCAATCCGCCACACCCCCCTCGGGGAGGCCGTGCTTCATGGCATTCGGCCGATCACGCGCGCCGAGCCGTGCAGCAGCGGGCGCACGATCGGGATCGCGGCCGGCATGCTCCCGGCCTCGACGCGCTCGACCGGAGCGGCGAGCGCTCGAGGTGGGCGAGCGCGTCGCGGTTCGGCCGGCAGCCGTCCCGAACAGCCGCCAGGGCCGCTCGAGCCGGTCCTGCCAGCGCGCGAGCCCCGCGCCGTCCGAGCGCACGTGCTCGATGAACAGGAGCGAGCCGCCGGGGCGCAGCTTGCGCGCCTCCGCGAGCAGCTCGCGCAGGCCGCGCAGCGGGCCCGGTCCATGAAGCCGTCGTAGCCCCAGGCGAACACGCGGCCCCAGGTCGCGTCCCGGCCCGCTCCGGCACGTGCCGAGGCCTACTCGCTTGCCTCCGATCGGCGAAACTGCGACAAAGCACCCTTTCTCCGACCGGGAGGCGCGATGCCCACCTACGTGATGCT
>JBLNDU010000246.1:0-15921 GCA_050261935.1 Nocardioidaceae bacterium
CGGCGCTCGCGCCCGCCGCAGCGGGTGAGCCGGCGGTGGTGCCCGCCTCGGCTCGAGGCGCATCGGCGGCCGCCGCCGCGCCCGGTCCCGCTCCGGCGGCGCCGGCGCCACAGGAGGCAGCCGCGTCGGACGCGGACGCGCCGGCGCTCGACCTCGAGCGGCTCGGCGCGCTATGGCCCGCTGTCGCCGACGCGGTGCGCGCCGACAACGGGATGGTGGGGGCGCTGCTCGCCGACGCGCGCCCCGTGTCGCTCGCCGGCGGGCGCCTGACGCTGGCGTTCCCCGCGGACGCCGCCTTCTCGAAGAAGAAGGCGGAGACCAACCGTGAGCTCGTGCACGGCGCGCTCCGGGCGATCACGGGCCAGCCGCTCTCGGTGATCTACGAGCTGAGCGGCGAGCCGGCCGCGGGGGCCGCGGCGACGCTGAGCGAGGAGGAGCTGCTCGCGCGTCTGCTCGAGGAGTTCGGCGCGCACGAGATCCTCGAGGACGACCACGACGAGGGGAGGGCCTAACGCCATGGCGAAGGGGCCGAAGGGGCAGCCGAACCTGAACCAGATGATGAAGCAGGTTCAGCAGATGCAGGCCGAGATGCTGAAGGTGCAGGAGAGCCTGAAGGACGAGTTGGTCGAGGCCAGCGCCGGCGGTGGGATGGTCGCGGTGAAGATGAGCGGCGAGCTCGAGCTCAGGGAGCTGCGCATCGACCCCGCCGCGGTCGACCCCGAGGACGTCGAGATGCTGCAGGACATGGTGCTCGCGGCGGTGAACGAGGCGATCCGCTCGGCGCAGGAGCTGGCCAGCTCGAAGATGAACCAGGCCGCGGGCGGCCTCGGCGGCCTGGGTGGGCTCGGGCTGCCCGGCCTCTGAGCGGCGCCGAGTGACCATCTGGGCATGACCGCCTCCACCGTGCGCGGCGCCTGCCCGCACGACTGCCCCAACACCTGCGCGATGCTCGTCGGCTGCGAGGACGGGCGCGCGGTGTCCGTCGCGGGCGACCCCGAGCACCCGATCACGGCGGGCTTCCTGTGCGGCAAGGTGTCGAACTACCTCGAGCGGGTCTACGCTCCCGACCGCCTGCTCAAGCCGCTCGTCCGGACGGGGCCGAAGGGATGGGGCGCCTTCCGCGAGGCGAGCTGGGACGAGGCGCTCGACGCGATCGCCGCCGGGCTCGGCCACGCTCTCGACGCGGCCGGCGGCGAGTCGATCCTGCCCTACAGCTACTTCGGCACCCAGGGGCTGATCCAGGCCAACACGATGAGCGCGCGCGTCCTGAACGCGCTCGGAGCGAGCGCGCTCGAGCGCACGATCTGCGCCACGGCGGGCATCGTCGGCGCGGTCTCGACGCACGGGATCTCGCCCGAGGTCGACCCGGAGGAGTGGCCCCACGCGCGCTATCTGATCGCCTGGGGCTGGAACCCGATGTCCACGGCGCCGCACCTCTGGCGCAAGCTGCTCGAGGCGCGCCGGCGCGGCGCCAAGCTCGTGGTGATCGACCCGTCGCGCAGCCGCACCGCCCGCGTGGCCGACGAGCACCTGCGGCCGCTGCCCGGCACCGACGCGGCGCTGGCGCTCGGCATGATGCGCGCCGTCGTCGACGCCGGCCTCGCCGACGCCGACTGGTGCCGCGCCCACGCCCACGGCTACGACGAGCTGGTCGACGCGCTCGCCGACTGGCCGCCCGAGCGCAGCGCGGCGGTCACCGGCGTGCCCGCGAAGGAGCTCGCGCGCGTCGCGCGCGAGTTCGCCTCGGCGGGCGCGGCGCTCCTGCGGCTGGGCGTGGGCGCCCAGCGCCATCGCGGCGCGCCGACCGCCTATGCGACGATCGCCTCGCTGCCTGCGCTGACCGGCGCCTGGCGCCACCGCGGCGGCGGCTGCTCGGACGTCCCGACCGCCACCGCCTCGGCGCTCAGCGCGACCCCTCTCGGGCGCGAGGACCTGCGGCCGGGGCCGGTGCGCACGATCAACATGGCGCAGCTCGGCGACGCGCTCACGGACCGCGCGCTCGACCCGCCCGTCGAGGCGCTCGTCGTGTGGAGCTCGAACCCGGCGGTGATCGCGCCGGACCAGTCGAGGGTGCTCGTCGGCCTGCGCCGCGAGGACCTCTTCACCCTCGTGCTCGAGCAGTTCATGACCGACACGGCGCGCCACGCGGACGTCGTGCTGCCGGCCACGACGCAGCTCGAGCACCTCGACGTGCTGTTCTCGTGGGGGCACCACTACGTGACCTGGAACGAGCCCGCGATCGCGCCGCTCGGCGAGGCCAAGCCGAACACGGAGGCGTTCCGCCTGATCGCGGCGCGGATGGGGCTCGACGATCCCTGCTTCCGGGACTCCGACGAGGAGCTGGCGGCCCAACTGCTGCGCCACGAGCCCGCCGGCCTCAGCCTCGAGCGACTGCGGGCGCGCGGCTGGCAGAAGGTCGAGCTGGGCCAGGGGGTGGCTCCCCACGCCGAGGGGCGCTTCGGCACACCCTCGCGCAGGCTCGCCCTCCACGCGAGCTACGAGCCGCCGCGCGAGATCACCGACGCCGCGCTCGCGGCGCGCTTCCCGCTGGCGCTCGTGACGCCGAAGACCCACCTCTTCCTCAACTCGACCTTCGCGAACGGGCGGCGCCAGCGCGCGGCGCAGCCGCACCCGGAGCTCGTGCTCCACCCGGATGACGCGGCCGCCCGCGAGATCGACGACGGCTCGCTGGCTCGCGCGTTCAACGACCGCGGCGACTTCACCTGCGTCGTGCGGGTCTCGGACGACGCGCGCCGCGGCGTGGCGGTGGCCCCGATGGGCTGGTGGAACGCGGACCATCCGGGCGGTCGCAGCGCCCAGGCGACCACCGCCCAGGCGCTCACGTCAGCCGGCAACGCCCCCACCTTCAACGACAACCGAGTCGAGCTCGAGCGCGCCTGAGCCCGCCGGCCTGTCGATGCACCGTGTGCGGCCTCAGCACCAGCCGGTCGGCGATCTCGGCGTCGCTGAGGCCCTCTGCGACAAGGCGCAGGACCTCGAGCCGGTCGGCTCTGGACGCCGGATGTCGAGCCGCCGGGGCGCGTGGGTACCAGGGAAGCATGCGGCTCGAGACCTGGACCGCGCCGCCCGGGGACCGGATCCCGAACAACCCGCGCTTCCCGGTGCTCATCTACCACGGCGTCGATGCTGCGGGCGCCGGCGTCCACGCCGCCCGCCGGCGGTTCGCGCAGCACGGCTGGGGCGGCTCGTGGGTGGATGGCGTGTTCGGCTTTCATCACTTCCACTCGACCTCGCATGAGGCGCTCGCGGCGGTCGCCGGCCGGGCGACGCTCGAGCTCGGCGGACCGCAGGGAGTGGCGTTCGACGTGTCGCCGGGTGACGTCCTTGTGCTGCCCGCCGGGACCGGACGTCGCCGAGCGTCCTCGGATGCGGGCTTCACCGTCGTCGGCGCGTATCCCCTCGGGCAGGAGAACTACGACCTGCTGCGTGGTGACGATCCGGCTGAGGTCGAGGCCGCACGGGAGCGGATCGCCATGCTCGGGCCGCCGCCCGACGACCCGGTGGGCGGCGAGGGCATCGCGGGCTGGCGATGAGCGCTTGCCGCGGCCGCGCGTGCCGGCTGGCTCTACTCGCCTTGCTCCTTCGACTCGACCGTGTAGTGGATCGTCTGGGCGACGATCTTGCCGTCCTCGATCAGGTAGGAGTCGGCACCGTCTGAAACGGTGACATGGGCGTCCTCGTAGGCCCACTCGAGGAACGCCATCTTGCCCTCGGCGGCGATGTGGGTGTACTCGAACGCCCGCCGCTCGGGCAGTTCCTCGCCGAGCATCTCCGCCAGTTGCATGACTCCGTCGTGGCCACGGAACGTGCCCCTGTTTGTGAGGATCACGATCTGCTCTGAGACATTGCGCCGCAGATCCTCCGCCACGATCTCCTCGAGATCCCGGTCGGGGCCCCACCTGTTCGCGATGCCCAGGTGGTCATCCAGTACCTCTCGCGCCGAGCGCCTGCTCAACTCCTCCACGACAACCCCCCTCTCGAGCGGCTGCACGCCGGCCCATCTCGTTCCCTGAGGCTATGAGCTGGCCTCGACCGAGGTCGAGGCCCTGCGGTCATCGCCGGCGAGCTGCGCGCCTCCGCCGTCGCCCACGCCGGCGCCTCTCAACGCACCGTGCGAGCAGCGAAGAGCCAGCGCCGGTCGCCTCGGAGACCGGCAGCACGCCCGCCCGGCGGAAGAACCGACGATCAACATGCTGCGTGCGCCTTTGGGCCGGCCGAGGCGGCGCAGGCTCGCGACGGCACCACGTATACACGGGCGACGCTCGCGACCGGCCCCCGGCCGCGGAGGTTCGCGCCGCTGGCGCGGGCGGCGTTGCTGACGACTCCGATACGGCGCGTCACCCGAGCGATCGCCGTCACGCTCCGTCTGCGGCCGGGCATGAGCTTCCCGAGCCGCCAGCAGGCCCGCCCGTCGCGCAGGACGCCGCCACGCGGAGCGTAGGGCAGCCGCAGGCCAGCGCCCGGCACGTCGCAGACGCGCACGCCACGCGCGGCCGCTGCGCGGCGGCCGGCGGCCACCACGATCCGGTACTTGACGAGCCCTCCGCGCCGGACGACGTCCACGTTGGCCGACTTGTGGACCGTGAGCCGCGCCGTGCCCGCTCTCACACGTACCGGCCCCAGGGTGAACCGCCGCGTCGCGACGCCCGTGCCGCGGGCCGTGACGACGGGCCGTAACGTGCCCTGATCGAGCGGGCGCAGTCGGACGCGAACCCTCGCCTTCTCGCCGGGGGAGAGCGTGCCGAAGGAGCACCGCACGACGGCCTTTCCGGTGCATCTCCCGCCGCCCTCGGGCCGCGCCGAGAGCAGGTCGGCGTTCGGCACCGAAATGGTTACGACCACGTCGTCGATCGGGCGGCCGCGGTTATTGGTGACGTCCACCGCGGCGACGGCCGGCTCGCCCGCAACGGGCCTTCGCGGCGTGACGGTGAAGCTCGCGGCGAAGGGCGGACGGTGAACGACCGACCGCACCTCCGGCGACGCCGCGGAGACCGGCCGCCCCGCCGTCGCGCCGAGCCCGCTCGCGCTCGCCACGTTGCCGATGACGAACCCGTCCGCCGCCCCGGCGTTCACCACGACGTCGAAGGCGACGCTGGCGCTCGCACCCGCAGCCAGCGTGCCGAGGTTGAAGGCCACCGAACGGCGGTCAGCGGCCGCCGCGCCGCCGGGGCCGGACAGGGAGCCCGGCACGAGCGTCGTCTGCGGCGGGACGGCGTCCTGCACGCGCAGTTGGGTCGCGGCGTCGTCGCCGCCGTTGCGTGTGGTCACCGTGTACCGCAGCACGTCGCCCGGCTGGACGTCGCCGCCGTTGAGATCCGCGACCGACTTGTCCACCGACAGCCGCGGCGTGCTGAGGTCGGTCGTGAACGTGACCGTCTGGATGAGGTACTGGTCGAGCGTCGTCGACGCCTCGAACGCCGTGCTCGTGGCGCCATTCGGCAGCACACTGTCTGCCAGGATGCGGTCGGAGTCAAAGCCGAGCCCGTTGACGAACGCCGGGATCCGCTGCGCGAGAGTGTCCGTCCCTTCGAACGACACCGAGCTGTTGAACAGGTTGGTGGCGGGATTGGCCGCGTCCGAGAGCAGCCGGCCGTTGAGCGCCAGCCGGTCGCCGGCGCTCCCGCGGTCCCCCTCGTAGGCGACGAGCCCCACCGACGTACGCACCGGTCCGCCGAGAGGCGTCCTGAATCCGCTCACCCCGATCGTCAGCGGCGGATCTCCCTGCTGGATCGTTTGGAGCCCGTCGAAGACGGTCATGTTGCGCAGCGGCAGCGCTGGATCGCGATAGACGACCACCAGCGACCAACCCGCATACCGGTCGAGCCCCGTCCCGCTCTGGACGTTCCCGACGTAGTAGCGACCGGCGCCGCTTGACCTCACGAGCTCGGTGACGTCGGCGAATGCGACGTACGCCCCGGCGATCACGGTGCTGTCGGACACCGTGCCCGTCACGGGCACGTAACCTCCGCTCGTCGGCGTCCGCAACAACGCGGTCCCGCGCGCGGCGGCGTTCGGCGCAGGCACACCGCCGGTTCCGGCGTTGACGCGCCCACCGAAGTACAGGCCGGCGAACAACACCTCGTACCCGCTCGCCGGCGTGAACGTCGAGCTCGAGGAGTTGAACGTCGCCGGATCGGCGTCCACGTCGACCTGCACCATGGAGAACGAGTTGTTGCTGAGCGCCGCTCCCGTCGCTGTGCCGGCCTGTGAGGCTGCGCAGTTCGCCGCCGCGGTGGGGCAGGTCATGAGCGTGCTGCCCGTCACCCAGATCGCGCCCTGCTCGTTCGTGCTGTATCGCGGCGCGAACGGCACCTCGGCGACCGCGACGCCAGGCCAGGCGATGACTCCGACCATCAGCAACAGCGCGCAGGCCAGCGCGGGGCGCATTCGCACGCGCGGCAACGTACCAAGCCTGGCGAACCATCCACGCCACCCTGCCGCGCTGCCTCGTCGGCCGTTCCCCGTTCTCGGACCTCTTCGTCCGAACCCGCGCTGCTGCCTTGGGAACGTCTACGGCGCAGCCGCCGCAGGGCGCAGGGAGCCCCCGTCGCCTCCGGCATACCGAGCGTCGTCGAGGATCGGCGAGGGCCTGAAGCCCTTGACGATCAGGTAGATGCCGAGCGACGCCTCCCAGATGATCTCCGGGATCGTGAAGATGAACTGTGTCGCGGAGGTCTGCTCCCAGGCGCCGAACAGCACGAAGGTCGCCCCGACGGCGCTCAGGGGACCGCCGATCACGCCGAGCAGCGCCATGCGGGGAGGGACGAGTCCCGACCGGTACATCAGGTAGCCGAGCAGCAGGCCGTTCCCGAGCCCTGCGCAGTAGGCGGGCCCGAGCAGGAAGGTCCCGTCTTTGACGGCCACGAGCGCCCTGCCGACCGCGTCGAGCGCGGCCGGGTCCGTGCCGACGGCTCCGACCAGGTCTTGCCGCAGGGTGACGACCGCCAGGAGGCTGATCAGGCCGACGACGATGATGGTCGACTCGAGGACCCGAGTCGCGACGTAGCCGAGGGCGATGGCTTCGCTTTGCCGTTTGACGATCGGGAACAGCACGACCGCGGTGGCGATGCCCGCGATGGCGGTGGCGATCTCCAAGAAGGCGCCGAGCTCGACGCGCGTGTCGGCGCCGGCGCCGAGGATGTAGCCGGTGTCGTTGAGCACCGGGTCGTATAGGAGGAGCGCCGGGATGGAAGCGACGAAGGTGATGACGAACCACACCCCCGCGATCCGCGCGGTCCTTCGCTGCTGCGGCGACTGGCCCGGCAAGGAGATTCCCATACCGCCCGGTACGCCAAGGGCAGTTGGATTCCTCTCCGGTCCTATTAGCGTAGGCCCGGCTTGACGCCGATGAGTAGGCGACGTGCAGGCGGTGCGTGGGCGAGGCCACGTGCTCGAAGTTGGCGAATACCCCGCCTGGCTCGAGCGCGTCGAAGACCTCCGCGTAGAGGGTCCGCTTATGGTCGTGCTCGAGGTGATGAATCGCCATGGAGGAGACAACGGCGTCGAAGCGCCCGAGCGCGGGCAGCGGCTCCGCCATGCGGTTCGATGGCGCCCGGGGGAGGTTTTCGCCGGAGGTCCGCCCGGGTAGCGAGGGGAAGCCGGTCGCAGGACAAGCCCGTGGAGCGGTGCGGGGCCAAGCGTCGAGTGAGTGAGGGTTGCCGTGCGCGGACGTGTTGGAGCGCCCGTTGCCGTACTGGTGGCGGTTCTGAGCGTGATGGCGACGTTGGCCGGTGCGGCCTTCGCGCAGGATGGGCAGCCGTGGCGGGACGCGAGCCTGCCGCCGGAGCGGCGGGCGCAGTTGCTGGTCGAGGCGATGACGCTCGATCAGAAGCTGGCGCTGATCAATGGCGAGGAGTCCCAGCCGGTTCCGCAGATGGGCGTTCCCGCGAACCGGGCGATCGACGGTTGCTGCGGCGTGGTGACCGGGGCCCGGCCGACCACGGCGCTGCCGGCCGGGCTGTCGCTGGCTTCGACGTTCGACGAGCGGCGGGCGACGACGTACGGACGCGCCGCCGGCGCGGAGGCGTGGCTGCTCGGCTTCAACGGCCTGGGGGGGCCGACGATGGACCTCAACCGGTCGCCCTTTCACGGGCGGCAGTACGAGTCCTTCGGCGAGGACCCGCTGTTGGCGGGCCGCGTGGGAGCGGCGCAGACCCGCGGGGAGCAGCGCAACGCGATCACCGCGTTGGTGAAGCACTACGTGCTCAACGACCAGGAGTCCCGGCGCGTGAGCGTGGACGAGCGCGTCGATCAGCGCACGCTGAACGAGCTGTGGATCCGCCCCTGGGAGATCCTGGTCGGGAAGGCCGATCCGGGGTCGATCATGTGCGCCTTCCCCAAGGTCAACGGAGAGCATGCCTGCGACAACCGTCACCTGCTCCAGGACATCCTGAGGGGCCGGCTGGGCTTCAAGGGGTTCGTCTCCTCCGACTACGCCGCCTGCTACGCCGGCTATGGCTCCTTCCTCGCCGGCACGGACCTGTGCGGACCCGGAGAGGAGTTCTCCGTGCCGGCGTTGCGGGCCGCGGTCCAGAGCGGTGCGCTTCCGCCCGAGCGGCTGAACGAGATCGTGCGCAGGGTGCTCCGCACGTTCTTCGCGAGGGGGATCTACGATCGCCCGGCTCCTGGCACGCTTCAGCCATCCGCGACGGAGCCGTCGCCCGTTCCCGAGGGGACGTCCGGCGCCCCGCAGGATCCCGAGCCGGGCACGTCGCCGCTTCCCGACTCGGTGCTCGACCGCCACGAGCAGATCGCCCGCCGAGTCGCGCGCGAGGGCTCGGTGCTGCTCAAGAACGACCGGGAAGGGCCTCCGCTGGCGGCCCGACGGACGCGTTCGATCGCGGTGATCGGCTCAGACGCGGACTGGTACATCGCCGGCAGCAACGGCAGCCCGCCGCGACCCGCCCGCCTGACCACGATCCTCGACGGCATCGGTGCCCGCGCCGGAAGCGGCGTGGAGGTCACGCACGTCAAGGGCACGGATCCGGTGCGCCTGGGCGACAGCCTGCCCGGGCTCGAGCCTGTGCCGTCGGCGGTGCTGGCACCGCCCGGCGGAGCATCCGGACACGGTCTTGTAGGCCAGTACTTCCAGAATCCGGTGTTCCAGGGCGATCCGTTCGCCTCGCGCATCGACGATCAGGTCAACGTCCGTGAGGGCATCAGCTCGGCGATCCTCAACAACACACAGGTGCCGGGACTGCCGCTGCCGCTGCTCTTCAACCCCGACAGCTCGATGCGCTGGTTCGGCAGCCTTACGGCGCCGGTGACCGGCGACTACACGCTCGGACTCTCCCTGCTGGGGAGCGCCACGCTGTTCGTGGACGGCGACGCGATGATCACCGCCGATCAGGACACGTTCGGAAGCGTGACGAAGACGCTCCGGCTGGTGGCAGGCGAGGCGCACGAGATTCGGATCGACTATCGCCCGGACGCGCCCAACCAGTTCGCCGGCTCGCTGGCGGAAGCGGCGCTGCCGATGATTCGCTTCGGCTGGATCCCTCCCTCCAGCGCCGCCGTGCCCGGCGTGCAGGCGGCCGCGGCCGCTGCCAAGCGGGCGGACGTGGCGATAGTGGTGGCGCGCGACTACGCCGGCGAGGAGGCCGACCGCGGCACGCTCACGCTCCCGCAGGGGCAGGACCGGCTCATCCGCGCGGTGGCGATGGCCAACCCGCACACGGTCGTGGTGCTCGCGACCGACGGCCCGGTGCTCATGCCCTGGCTCCGTGACGTCGACGCGGTGCTCGAGGCCTGGTATGGAGGCGAGGCCCAGGGCAAGGCGGTCGCGGACCTGCTGTTCGGCGATCACTCGCCCTCCGGCAAGCTGCCCATCACCTTTCCGGCCACGGAGCGCCAGCCCGAGCAGATCGGAATCCAGAACCCCTTCCGACAGGTGAATGAGCTCAACCCCGTGGCCGCGCACGACGAGGGCGTCTTCACCGGCTACCGCGGCTACGAGCAACGCAACGTCCGGCCGCTGTTCCCCTTCGGACACGGGCTGTCGTACACGAGGTTCCAGTACGGGCGCGTGCAGGTCCGCGGTCCCCGCCCGAACGGCCGCAGCGGCCGGGTTCGCGTGCTGGTTCGCAACACCGGCCGGCGCGCCGCGACCGAGACCGTCGAGGTGTACTCCGGCAGGCTCCCCACGGCGGCGGTCGACACTCCGCCCAAGCTGCTCATCGGCTGGGCGCGCGTCACGCTCGGCCCGGGGCGTCAGCGCAACGTGACGGTGCCGATCGACATCCGCGGACCCCAGCACGCGCTGTCCTACTTCGACGCGGGCTCGAACTCCTGGGTCACGCCCCGCGGCAACGTGCGCATCTACATCGGCGGCTCGTCCCGAGACATCCGCAGGACCGGGACGATGACCGTCCGGTGACGCCCAAGCGCACGGCCTCGGGCGCCCGCCTCGACAACGCCTGACCCGTCGTACGTGTGTGGCAGCGCCGGTATCTGCCGTCCGATCCGGGTCGAGAGCGCGACCAGGACGTGCGGGACCGCGGCTGCCACGAAGAGCGTGGCCTGCGCCGCGCCAAGCGCCGCGTATCCACCGGCCGCGAGCGCCGCCCCTGCCGCTCCGGCGCCCAGCAGGTAGCCGAACTGGGTCGCCGCAGCGCGCATGCTGGTCACCGCCAGCTTGTGCTCGGGCGCGGCGTCGAGCCCGATCGCGCTCCCCGCCATGGTGCGCCCTCCGGCGAGGCAGACGAGCGCGGCGAAGAGGACGCCGCTGAAGGCGAGGCCCGGGCGCACGGCGCCGAAGGCGGCGACTCCGGCAGCGAGCAGGAGGGCGAGACCGACCAACAGCGGTCGGGCGGCGCGCGCCACCCAGCGCCGGGCCAGGAAGTTCCCCGGGAAGTACGCGGCGGCGCCGGCGGCGAGCAACAGCCCGACGGTCCCAGGGGTGATCTCGTACGACTCGAGGAACAGCGCCCCGGAGAACACGAGCGTGCCGCCCCAGGCCGCGAAGGCGAACAGCTCGCCAATCGCCCACCCTGCCACCGCCGGATCGCGCCACACGGGCCGCCAGCTTGCGCTCAGCCCCGAGGCCGACGTGGCGGGGCGGCGGCGACGCACGGCGCCGAGCGCGAGCACGCTGGCGGCGAACGGCACCGCGAGCCAGGTGAGCCTCCAGTCGACCTCGGCAATCGCGCCGATCGCCGGCATGCCGGCGACCCACGCCGCGGGCTGTCCGACGAGTGCCCAGGACAGCACCCGGGCTCGGTCGCCGTCCCCCGCCCACTCCGCCGCCGCCGCGATCGCCGCCGAGACCACGATTCCGAGCCCGCTGCCGATCGCCACCTGCGCGCCGGCCAGCGCGGTGAAGCTCGGGGCGGCCGCGCTGGCGAGCGACCCCGTGGCCAGCAGCGAGAGCCCGAGCGAGAGCAGGCCGCGGAGATCAAGGCGGCGGGCCAGGGGCGCGAGCGCGATCGCCGTCAGGCCGCCGGCGATGCCCGAGACGAGCCTGAGCTGACCCGCGGCGGCCGTGCTGACGCCGAACTCATGGCTCACGTCCGGCAGGATCGGCGCCAAGACCAGGAACCCCGCCTGGCCGGCGAACATGGCCAGGAAGAGCGTGGGCGCGGGCTGCGCCAGGCGGGGGAAACGCTTCTCCGTTCGGTGTGTGAGTCCGCCCATGGGTCCCTCCCCGAGTCGAAACGACAGAGGCGAACCTAGGTCCGGCGCCATCGCGCGACATCGGCGCCACCACGCACTTCTCTCGGCTCCCTTGGCGGGATACACGCAGCCGCGGGGTGGCTCCACTCAGGGTCGAGCGATGAAGGCCGCGCCGACCTAGCCGCGCGTCGAGAAGCGCGCCGCCGCCGCGGCGCGCGCGGCCTTCCCCGAGATCCGCAGCTTCGCGTACACGTTCGAGAGATGACGCTCGACCGTGCGCACGCTCAGGTAGAGCCGCGCCGCGATCTCCTCGTTCGAGAGCCCGGCCGCCACGAGCTCGAGCACCTCGCGCTCACGGGCGCTCAGGTCGGCGAGCGTCTCGGCTGGGGCCGGCGCGGGCTCCGGGGCGCCGAGGAAGTCGTTCAGCTCGTCGATGAAGATGCGCCAGGCCGGCTCGTGCTCGAGCAGGATGTGGTTGCGGCTCTCGAGCGGCACGAAGCGGGCGGCGGGGATGAGCGCCGCCAGCAGCCGTCCCTCCGCGAACGGCACGGCCTGGTCGTGGCGGGCGTGGAGCACCAGGGTCGGGACACGCACCTGCTCGGCCATGTCGGTCACGTCCAACTCCTCGCGCGCGCGTCGCAGCGTGGCGGCGATCTCGCCGCTGGTGGATGCCCGTTGCAGCTCGTCGAACCACTCGAGCTGCTGCGGCGTACCGTCGGGCAGGAACATCGCGGTGAACACCCGGCGGAAGAGGGGGGTTGGGTCGTCCCAGGCGAGCCTGATGATCTGGCGAACGAGGTCCCCGCGCTCGATCGCATCAGGGTCGCCGCGCCGGCGGCGACCGCGCGCGCTGGCCCCGTACAGCACCAGGTGGCTGACGCGCTCCGGATGCCGTACGGCGTAGGCCACCGCGGTGGACCCGCCACCCGATACCCCGAGCAGGGCGAACCGCTCGACTCCGGCGGCATCCACCACCGACTCCAGGTCACCAACCCATTGGTCGAGCGACAGCTCCCCCAGCTCGCGGTCGGAGAGCCCGCAGCCGCGCTCGTCGTAGCGGATCACGGTGTGACGCTGCCCGAGCCCCTCGAGCCAGTGGCGCCACACCTGACTCCGCCAGTCGTACTCCAGGTGCGTCAGCCAGGTGGCCGCGCGCACCAGCGGCGGCCCCCGTCCGTGAGTTGCGTAGGCCAGCGACGCGCCGTCCGGGGCACGACAGAAGCGGATCTCCTGGTCCACTTGGCCGGCAGCGTATCCGGCAGCCGAAGGACGAACGCCGACCCGCGGAGCCCGTGAGCACCTCCCCGGTGATCGCTCAGCCGAGTGCCTGCGCGAACCCCTGCCGCCAACTCGGATAGCGGGGCCTCCAGCCGAGCTCACGCTTGACCTTCTCGTTCGAGGCTCCCTTCGCCTCGGTCATCATGGCGGTGGCCGCCTCACCGGCCAGCAGCCGAGCGAGCCAGCGCGGCACACGCCTTGGTGGCTTGGCGTCCAGCGCGCTCGCCAGCACCGGCAGCCACTCCCGCACGGGTGCGGGGTCGTCGTCGACGACGTTGTAGACACCCGACCGGCCGCGCTCGACAGCAATCGCGGTCGCCGCAGCGGCGTCTTCGACGTGGACGTACGACGAGACGCCCCCGCCGTCGCCGATGATCGGGAACCGGCGCTTGCGGATCGGCGCCGCCATCTGCGCGTCCGGAGCCAGGCTGATCGAGGTCCCCGGACCGTAGAAGCCGCCGTAGCGCAACACGAGACCCTCGCCCCACTCGATCGACGTCACCGCCCGCTCCAGGTAGAGGTACCCAGCCTGCACCGGACGCAGCGCCGTCGGCGGGTCGTTGGGATCGAGGGGGTCGGCCTCGGTCAGCACCGGCCCGCCCGTGCGGGCGAATCGGAACGCCGCAAAGCTCTGCGCCACAAAGCGCCGTGCGCCCACGGCGCGGCCGGCGGCCAAGAGATGATCTGTCCCCTCGGTACGCAGCCGGTTGGTCATCGTGAACGCGACAGAGCGGTCGGGGCGCCGCGCCTCACGCACGCTCGTCGGCTCGGAGAAGGCGGTGAGCTGATGCACGATCACCTCGGGCTCGGCGGACGCCACCGCCTGGGCGACCGAGTCGGGATCGAGAGCGTCGGCCACGACCGGCCGAGCTCCCAGGCTGCGCACGAGGTCCTGCTTCGATGCGCTCCTGGTCATCCCGACGACCTCGTGGCCGCGCGCCACGAGCTGCGGGACGAGCGCTCTGCCGAGGACGCCTGTGGCGCCGGCTACGAAGACCTTCATGACTGCTCCTCTCGTCTCGTTTCCCTCTGAGACGAGATAGACGCACCGCCGGTGACAGCGCTCAGCGCTCGGTGCTCGGCGCGCGCGTCCGATATGGCAGCGCTAACGCACGATCCGCGGGTCCGGTTCCAGCACCCACCGTGCGAAGTCGGCCGGGACCACGTTGCTTCCACACAGGATCGTGGTCACGCGCCGCCCGGCGAACCGCTCGGGCTGCTCGAGGACGGCGGCAATCCCGAGCGCCGCGGAGGGCTCAACCACGAGCCCCGCGTGCTCATGGAGCGCACGCATGCCAGCCTTGATCGAGTCCTCGCGCACGAGCACGACGTCGTCGAGCAGGACGAGCAGGTCGTTCAGCACCTCGGGGATCGGACAGCGGCCGGCGACGCCGTCGGCGATCGTCTCGATGCGGTCCGTCTCGACCACCGTTCCCTGACGCCACGAAAGCGCCATCGCAGGCGCGCCGACGGGCTGGACTCCGATCACCACGGCGTGGTCGGTCAGCGAGCGCACTGCGTAGCCCACGCCGCTGGCCATCGCGCCGCCGCCGAGGGCGACGAGGACCACGTCGAGGGTCGGATCGTCTCGGACGAGCTCGAGGCCGATCGTGCCGGCGCCCTCGCAGGTGGCGAGGTCCAAGCTGTCCTCGACCAGGTGGGCGCCGTCCGCCTCCGCGATCTCCCGCGCCAGCAGGCGCGCGTCTTCGATGTCCTCGCCCTCGAGCCGGATCTCGGCGCCGAAGGCGGCGATCCGGCGCAGCTTGAGCGGATTGGCGCTCCTCGCGGCCACGACGGTCACCTTCAGGCCTCGACGGGAGCCGCTGTAGGCCAGCGCCTGACCGAGGTTCCCGGCGCTCGCGCACACCACGCGCGAAGCGCCTTGGCTGCGGGCCACGGCGGCCGCGGTCTCCGTTCCGCGGCCCTTGAAGCTCCGGACCGGGTTGAGCGTCTCGACCTTCACCGTCACCGAGCACTCGAGCGCTTCGCCGAGCGACGCGCACGCCAGCGCCGGCGTGTCGAGGAAGACCGGGTCGATCGCGTTGACGGCATCGCGAACCCGATCGAGTCGGAGCCGAACGCCGTCGAGGCCACTCACGGCAACCCAGCATGCCATTCCCCGCACCGTGGCAGCGCTCCTCGAGGGAGGGAGCGGCGGCGGCTCGGCTTGTACGCCAATCGGGTCCATGAGACGCTTGGGCTCCAACCGCCGCGTCTGCCATTCGCGATGTCGAGCTGCTGATGGCGAACTGCTGTGACCCTCGGGGCTGCGATCGGCTCTTCACGCCGCGCTTTGCCCGCCGGGTGGCTGGGCGATATCGCAAGCGGGGTCTCGACAGGACCGCGCGTCGGATGGTCGGGTTCCTCGAGGATGCTGGGATCGAGGGCGCAACGGTGCTCGAGGTGGGGGGCGGCGTCGGGGAGATCCAGATCGAGCTGCTGAAGCGAGGCGCCGCCAGCAGCGTCAATCTGGAGCTCTCGCCTTCGTACGAGCGCGAGGCGGAGCGGCTCCTGGGGGAGGCCGGCCTCGAGGGTCGCGTGCAGCGGCGGCTGCACGACATCGCCGTCGATCCCGACGCCGTCGAGCCGGCCGATGCGGTGGTGATCCATCGGGTGGTCTGCTGCTATCCCGACTACGAGCGGCTGCTCGGAGCAGCTGCCGCACACGCCCGCCGCCTCCTCGTCTTCAGCTACCCGCGACGCAACCCCGTCTCCCGGTTGGTCATCGCAGCGCAGAACGTCGGCTTTCGGATGCGGCGACGGGAGTTCCGAGTGTTCGCCCATCCGCCGTCCGCGATGCTCGCGGTTCTGGGCGACCGCGGGCTCGACGCCACCTTCGCGCACTCTGGGATCGCCTGGCAGGTCACAGGGCTCGCGCGCTGACCGCTGCCCTCCGCTGGCGCACCGGACGGGCACCGAGCGTCCGCTCCGAGCGCCGTCAGGCGCCGCCGGGCGCGGGGCTAGTCTGGATCGCCCCGCGATGTACGCCGCCCCCGTCAACCGCCTGATCAC
>JBLNDU010000247.1:0-5369 GCA_050261935.1 Nocardioidaceae bacterium
GGGCAGCGGCAGGAACGGCTCGATGTGCTCGGCGACCGCGACCGGCCCGGCGCCGGGGCCGCCCCCGCCGTGCGGCTGGGTGAAGGTCTTGTGCAGGTTGAAGTGGACGATGTCGAAGCCCATGTCGCCCGGCCGCGCGATCCCCATCACGGCGTTCAGGTTCGCTCCGTCGTAGTAGAGCGTCGCGCCGGCGTCGTGCACGACGCGCGCGATCTCCTCGATCCTGCGGTCGAACAGGCCGAGGGTGTTGGGGTTCGTGAGCATGAGGCAGGCCACGTCGGGGCCCGCCTTGGCGCGCAGGTCGTCGAGGTCCACGCCGCCGTCGGCGGCCGTCCCGACCTTGACGAGCTCGTAGCCGGCCATCGTGACGGTGGCCGGGTTGGTGCCGTGCGCCGTGTCGGGCGTGAGCACCTTCGTGCGCCGCTCGCGGCGGTGCTCGTGCAGCGCGCGCGTCAGGAGCAGCCCGGTGAGCTCGCCCTGCGAGCCGGCCGCCGGCTGCAGCGAGACGTGCGGCAGCCCGGCGATCTCGGCCAGCGCGGCCTCGAGCAGCCACATCAGCTCGAGCGCGCCCTGGGCGTGCTCGGCGTCCTGCAGCGGGTGGAGCCGGGAGTGCCCGGGCAGAGCCGCGAGCCGCTCGTGCAGCTTGGGATTGTGCTTCATCGTGCACGACCCGAGCGGGTAGAAGCCCTCGTCGACGTGGAAGTTCTTGCGCGACAGGTTCACGTAGTGGCGCACGAGCTCCGGCTCGGACACCTCGGGCAGCTCGGCCGGCCGCTCGCGGCGGAGCGACGCGGGCAGCAGCTCCTCGACCGGCGGCGCCGGCACGTCGCAGGCGGGCGGCGTGAAGGCGCGCCGGCCCTCGCGCGAGCGCTCGAAGATCGTGACGGTGTCCTCGCGGGCGCGCGGGTCGAGCTCGCTCACGCCGGCACTCCCTCCCGGACCGAGGCCGCCACGCGCGCGAGCCGGTCGATGTCGTCACGGGTGCGCCGCTCCGTGATCGCCACTAGCAGGCCGTCCTCGTACTCGGGGAGGTCGCGCCCGAGCGGGTAACCGGGATTGATGCCCTCCGCCCGCGCCCGCTCGCGGAGCGCCTCGAGGTCGGGCACGCGCACGGCGAACTCGCGCACGACGGGTCCCGGGTTGATCGGCTCGAGCCCGAGTGCCTCGCGCGCGTAGTGCGTCCGCCGGAGCATCAGCTCGGCGAGCTCGACGGCGCCGCGCCTGCCGAGCCAGCTGAGGTAGACGACGCCCGCCAGCGCGTTGAGCGCCTGCGCCGTGCAGATGTTGTGCGTGGCCTTCTCGCGGCGGATGTGCTGCTCGCGCGTCTGGAGCGTGAGCACGAAGCCGCGCCTGCCGTCGACGTCGCGCGTCTCGCCGGCGATCCTGCCGGGCATCCGCCGGATGAAGCGCTCGGCCGCCGCGAAGAAGCCGAAGCTCGGCCCGCCGAAGTCGAGCCTGCCGCCGAGCGACTGGCCCTCGCCCACGCAGATGTCGGCGCCCTGCTCGCCCGGCGGCCGCAGGATCGCGAGCGGCAGCGGGTCGGCCGCGCAGACGAAGAGCGCGCCGGTCCGCTTGCCGGCCTCGACCAGCGCGTCCAGGTCCTCGACGGTGCCGAGGAAGTTCGGCTGCTGCACGAACACGGCGGCCGTGTCGCCGTCGACCGCGGCCGCGAGCGCGTCGGCGTGGGTCGCGCCGCGCTCGTCGAGCGGGACCTCGTCGACCGTCATCGCGTACCCGGCGGCGTGTGTGCGAAGCGCCGCGCGCGAGTGCGGGTGGAGCCCGCGGCTGACCACGAGCCGCGTCCGGCGCGTTTCGAGCTTGGCCATGTAGCCGGCGGCGGCGACCGCGCTCGGCCCCTCGTAGACCGACGCGTTCGAGACGGGCAGCCCGGTGAGCTCCGAGATCGCCGTCTGGAACTCGAACATCGCCTGCAGCGTGCCCTGCGAGACCTCGGGCTGGTAGGGCGTGTACGGCGTGAGGAACTCCGAGCGCTCCACGATCGCGTCGACCACCGCCGGCACGTAGTGGTCGTACATCCCGGCGCCGAGGAAGCTCACCTCGGCGTCGGCGTGGCGGTTGCGCGCCGCTAGCGCCGACAGCTCGGCGAAGACCTCCTGCTCGGAGCGCCCCTCGGGCAGGTCGAGCGGCCGCCCCATGCGCACGCCCGCCGGCACGTCGACGAACAGGTCGTCGACCGACCCGACGCCGACGGCGTCGAGCATCTCGCGCCGGTCGCGCTCGGTGACGGACGTGTAGCGGCTCATGCCCCCGACGTTAGTCCGAGGACTCGAGCAGCTCCACGTAGGCGTCCGCGTCGAGCAGCGAGTCCGCCTCCGAGGGGTCGCTCAGCCTCACCCTGACGAGCCAGCCCTCGCCGTACGGGTCGGCGTTGACGCGCTCGGGCGCCTCCACGAGCCCCTCGTTCACCGCCACGACCTCGCCGGAGAGCGGCGCGAACACGTCGGAGACGGCCTTGACCGACTCGACCTCCGCGTAGGGCTCGTCCTTCACGAGCGTCGTCCCGAGCTCGGGGGGATCGAAGAAGACGAGCTCGCCGAGCGCGTCCTGGGCGAACCAGGTGATGCCGAAGGTGGCCTCGTCGCCGTCGATCCGCGCCCAGTCGTGCTCGGAGTGGTACTTCAGGTCGTCGGGGTAGCTCGCCTCGGCCAATCTCGCTCTCGCTCCTTCCGTCTCGCTAGTGGTGCTTCCACAGTGGGCGGTCGCGCACCTCGGCGGCGCGCAGCCTGCCGCGCACGTCGACCTCGATCGGCGTCCCCGGCTCGCGCGCCGCGACCGGCACGTAGGCGAGCCCGACGCCCGTGCCGAGGCAGGGCGACAGCGTCCCGCTCGTCACGACGCCCTCGCCGTGCCGCGTCCGAACCGGGTTGCCGTGACGCGGGATGCCGGGCGCGGTAAAGGCGAAGGGCACGAGCGCCTGGTCCGGCTCGACGTCGCGCAGCGCATCCGAGCCGATGAACGCGGTGTGAAGCTTGCAGCACCAGCCGAGCCCGGCCTCGATCGGGTTCCGGTCCTCGGACAGGTCGTTGCCGTAGAGGTGAAAGCAGGCCTCGAGCCGCAGCGTGTCGCGCGCGCCGAGCCCGGCGGGAGCGACGTCGCGCTCGAGCAGCGCGTCCCATAGGGCGGCCGCGGCGTCCGGCGGGATCAGGAGCTCGACACCGTCCTCGCCCGTGTACCCGGTCCCGCAGACGAGGCAGGGCACGCCGGCCACGCGCAGGTCGGCGGTGCGCATGCGCGCGGGCAGCTCGCCCTCGGCCAGGGCCGCGACGGCGGCGCGCGCCGCCGGGCCCTGGACCGCGAGCATCGCCCAGCGCTCGCGCGCGTCGCGCAGCTCGACCTCGAAGCCCGCGGCGTGCTCCCGGAACCAGGCCAGGTCGCGCTCGTGGTTCGAGGCGTTCGTGACCGTGAGGAAGCGGCCGCCGCCGGCGCCCGGCTCGCCCTCGAGCCGGTAGGAGATCAGGTCGTCGAGCACGCCGCCGTCCGGCGTGCAGATCACGGCGTACTGGGCGCCGCGCGGCGCGATCCGCGTGACGTCGTTCGACAGGAGGCGCTGCAGGAGGCGCTCGGCGTCCGGCCCCTCGGTCTGGATCTCCCCCATGTGCGAGACGTCGAACATCCCGGCGCGCGTGCGGACGGCCACGTGCTCCTGGCGGATGCCCTCGTACTGGACCGGCATCTCCCAGCCCGCGAAGGGCACGAGCCTGGCGCCCGCGCGCACGTGGCGCTCGTGGAGCGGCGTGTGGCGCAGCGTGTCGGCGGCCGGGGCCAAGCCCCGGGGAGGCTACCGCGCTGCCCGCGCCGGGCTCAGTCCTTCAGGAACGACGGGATGTCGATCTCGTCGTCCGGAATCTCGAGCGAGGAGCGCTGGCGCTCGTCGAGGCGGACGTCGCGCCGGCGGGGCTCGCGCCGCCGGCCCGTCGTGTCCTCGCTGAAGAGCGGCAGCCGCGCGCCCTTGCCGTCGAAGCCGGTCGCGATCACGGTGACGCGCACGGTGTCGGCGAGCGAGTCGTCCACGACCGCGCCGAAGATGATGTTCGAGTCCTGGTCCGAGGCGCCCTGGATGATCTCGGCGGCCTCGTTGACCTCGAACAGGCCGAGGTCGGTGCCGCCGGTGATGTTGAGCAGGATCCCGGTGGCGCCCTCCACGGACTGCTCGAGCAGCGGGCTCGAGATCGCGTTCTTGGCCGCCTCCCCGGCGCGGTTCTCGCCGCCCGCCTCGCCGATGCCCATCAGCGCGGAGCCGGCGTTCTGCATGATCGTGCGCACGTCGGCGAAGTCGAGGTTGATCAGGCCGGGGGTCGTGATGAGGTCGGTGATCCCCTGGACGCCCTGGCGCAGCACGTTGTCCGCCTCGCGGAAGGCGTCGAGGATGCTCGTGCGCCGCTCGACCACGGCGAGCAGCTTCTCGTTCGGGATCACGATGAGCGTGTCGACCTGCTCGCGCAGGCGGTCGATCCCCTCCTGGGCCTGGCGAGCGCGCTGCGCGCCCTCGAAGGCGAACGGCTTCGTGACGACGCCGACCGTGAGCGCGCCGATCTCCTGCTTCGCGACCTCCGCGATCACCGGCGCGGCGCCCGTGCCGGTCCCGCCGCCCTCGCCGGCGGTGACGAACACCATGTCGGCGCCCTTGAGCGACTCCTTGACCTCGTCGCGGCTCTCGTTGGCCGCGCCGTAGCCGATCTCGGGGTTGGCGCCGGCGCCGAGCCCGCGGGTGAGCTCGCCCCCGATCTGGAGCTTGATGTCGGCGTCGCACATCTGCAGCGCCTGGGCGTCCGTGTTCACGGAGATGAACTCGACTCCCTTGAGCCCCGCGTCGACCATGCGGTTCACGGCGTTGGCGCCGCCGCCGCCGATGCCGACGACTTTGATGACGGCCAGATAGCTGCCGGTTTCCATCTTGTGCGCGCTCGTTCCGGGTGCGGGGCCTCGAACCTCAAGCGGCCATCGAGACTTCAATGGCCCGATGACCGCCCGCAAATTACGCACTGTAGGCGCGTTTCGGCGTCCCTGTCAAACGTCCTGCACTCCGCGGCCGCGTCGGACCGCCGGGATCGCGGCAACCGTCAAGCGCGGGTCGAGGGTGCCGATTCGGTACAACACTTGAGTGAAGCTCGAGGTTCAGGCGGGCCCAGGACGTGTCCCGAGGCCGGGGCGCCTACGGCGTCCCCGTGCCGAGGCCGGGCGAAACGGCGCCGGGGGTCGAGCCCGTCCCGCCCGCCGCGCCCGCCGCCCCGGGCGCGGACGTCGCGCCCGTCCCCACTCCCGGTGTGGACGCGGCTCCGGGCGTAGCGGTCCCGCCCGCCGCAGCGCTCCCGCCCGCCGCAGCGCTCCCGCCCGCCGCAGCGCTCCCG
>JBLNDU010000248.1:0-2944 GCA_050261935.1 Nocardioidaceae bacterium
AACAGGCTTTCCAGCTCGTGGTGCGCTGCGGGACGAACCTCGAAGTAGGCGACGTAGGCGAAGGACAGCCCGGTCTCACCCGGGAACGACTCCCACCCGCCATCACTACGGCGCCACGCCAAGCTCGTGTTGGTGAACGGCCTCTCCGGCCCCAGTTCGCAGGCCCGCCATCGGAGCAGTTGCACGGCGCGGTAACCCTCTGTTGTGAGGCGCTCCTGGATCGTCGAGACGAACTGCTGAAACCGCCTGGGAAGGAGGCTTGGGGGAATGCTCGCGATGCGGCCTTGAATCTGACCTGACGCGCTTAATTGTCCGAGGGGCCGTTCTGGGGCGACGCTCCCCGCGGGCATCTGGCCGGCCTCTAAGCTGGCGAAAGCTTGGGCGTTCGCGCTCTTGGGCTGCGCGCTGATGACTACCTCGCAGCGAAGTCCCAGGCGTTCGTTCCCCGCCACGTCGCTGAGCTCAATTCGAACCTTGCGATCGGCCCGTCCCTTCGTGAAGACAATGGGTGAGATTCCATCCGGGTGAAGCCCGGCATCCGTCCGGTGGCCGACAAAGCGAAACTCCATCGGTTGCGACGCTACCGAGGACCCTCGGGCGAGGCTACGACGGGCGCACACATCTCAACGTCGGCGCGCGCGAAGCGGCGGATCGGGCAGCTCGATCACCATCGCTGTCGCAGTGAGGCAGGAGCGGTAGCGCCGGACGATCCGGGGTCGCGTCTCAGAGGTGCTGTAGATAGCTGGGCCCGTCGAGGGCACGGCGTAGGTTCCCTCAAGTCCTGCAAGACGAAGAAGGAGGACCTACGCCGTGAGACGGACGGTACCGCCGTCGGCGGAGATCGAGGAACAGATCGATCAGCTGTTGGCTGTGGGGGTGGGCGAGAACCCGCGCGAGTCGCTGTCTGAATCGAGATCGGTGAGTAACTGTCAGGCGCCGTCGCCGACCGCGCCAACGGTGGTCGCGGGTCGGGCGTTGGGTCGATCGCGGTCGGCTGGCTTGGCTCGATGGCGTGAGGGGCGCCTTGGCGGCGGGTTTGTCGACAGCACGAGCTCGGCGGCCCGGGGTGGATGGAGTTCGGCGGGGACCTTGGAGGGGTTAGGGAGGCCGTAGCGCGTAGGCGGCCTCGTAGGTGTGGCGGAAGGTGGCCTCGTAGCGGAAGCCGGCGGGGAGGCGCAGGATCGTGCGGCGGCCGGTGCGGACGATCCGCGCCGGCACGCAGAACAGCAGCCGCCTGAGCGTGCGCGCCGCGCGGCGCAGCGGCGCGTCTCTGGGAGCCTTGCCGGAGGCGCCCGCGGCGGGGCAGAGGTCGCAGCACATGGCGGTCAGACAGAGCGCGGTGAGCGCGGCCTGGAGCCAGACGCGGTTGGCGTGCTCGCAGCCGGAGGGCAGGTGCCTGAGCGCCTGGCCGAGCTTGGCCTCCTTGAGGCGCTCCTCGATCTGAGCGCGGCGGCGGTGGAAGCGCTCGACCTCGCGGGTGTCGCGGTCGAGGTCGGTGAGCACGAAGCTGTAGCCGAAGCAATGGCCCTGCTTGCCGTCGAGGCAGAGCTGGAGCTGCTCGGGGTGGATCGTGCGGCGCCGTCTCGAGCCCGTGCTCGCGAGCTGCGCGCGCGTGAAGCGCACCCGGCGCACGATCAGGCGCAGCGGCTCATGCTCCCAGCCGTCGGGGGTGTAGCTCGTCTCGGCGACCTGGGCGCCATCCATCTCGGTCGCCGCTTGCCAGTCGGCGTCGTCGATCCGCTCGAGCGCCCGCCACATCGCCGTGCTGCGCGGCAGCGACACACTGAAGCGCGCCTGCTGCCGGCGCAGCTCGCGCAGCAGCTCGAGCGCGTAGTAGGCCGAGTCGACGCGGAAGGTCGGCTCGCCGTGCCCGTCCTGAAGCAGCGACAGCGCCCGCCTGGCGATCGCCGCCGACTCCTTGCCAGACAGCTTCTCCTTGTTGCCCGGAACGAGCTCCGAGGTGAGCGGCCGACCGCGCTCGGCCCAGAACGCCACATGCGGCGCATAGGAGACACAGCCGTGGCGGCTTCTGCGGGCGCCGTCCTTGCGACGCCCGAAGACTTCGATCCCAGTGGCATCGAGATCGATCGTGACGGGCTCTGTGGGATCGCGCTGAAGCGCGCGGTCGAGCGCCTGGCCGGCGCGCTGAAGGGCGCGCTCGGCGGCCCGGATGTGGGAGCGGCGGAAGCGCTTTGCGAGCTGCCGCGCCGTCGCTGCCGAGGGAGCCGCGGCGACGGCGCGCAAGGCGGCGCCGGCCCGATCCGCGCGCAGGTCCTCGACATCGGAGAAGCACTGCCCGCCAACCAGCTGGCACTCGGCGAGCGAGACCAACAGCTCGGCGGGCGACAGGCCCCGCTCGCGGAGCTTGACCGGCTGCGCCTGATGGACCTGGCCGAGCTCGGCGTCAAGCAGCGGCACGAGCCGCAGCGCCGGCACGAGCTGGCCCGTGATCGCGAGCCCCGCGTACGGCGTCAACGTCTCCTCGTCGGCGCGGATCTCGATCCATCCGGGCCGGCTGTCACGCTGAACCTTGCTCACCCCCTGGGTGATTCCCGTTCACCATCATGGCCGGTCTGCATCAACCGCCATGATCCCGAGCACGTCGGTCAGAAAGCCCCGGATTCCCGGGGCTTTTCTGACCCCTGACCCGCACAGCGCGAGCTCGCGACGCCCGCGGCGAGCCGCGGCCCGACCTACCGGCACCTACTCACGGATCTCGGTCAGACTCGGGCTCCGAGGGTTTGGACTCGCTGTTGCCGCTCCCGCTCCTGTGTGAATCCGGCCGACCGGAGGCAGAACGCGCGCGCCTCACCCGGGCTGGCGCGCCGGGAAACCGGCGTGAGCCCCGAACGGGGCTGCACAGGCTTCGAGGCCTGTACTGCCGTCAAGAACACAAGAACACAAGAACACGTAAGCGTTCAGGCGGTCAGGGGGACATAACCTC
>JBLNDU010000249.1:0-3972 GCA_050261935.1 Nocardioidaceae bacterium
TGAAGAACGTCGGTGAGCCGTGTGCGGGAGAACCGCACGCACGGATCGATGGGGGGCGGGAGGAAACCGGCGCCGCTGGCGACACGCCCCAAGGCGCCCGGCGCCTCCCGCCTACCCGACCGCCCTCGAACGGGAAGCGGCGCTGGTCAGGGCACCGCAAGCGGCGACCTCACAGTGCTCTAAGCCGGATGTTGCGGAAGGCGACGTTGCCGGTGTGTGCCTGCAGGCCGATGAAGCTCGGCGCGTCGGGTCTGCTGGGCAGGCCGTGGCCGGCGTGCGGGTTGTTGAACTGGGTGACCTGGGTGCCGTTGAGCAGCACGGTGTAGGTCTGCCCTTGGACGTGGATCTCGTAGTTGTTCCACTGGCCGGGCGGTAGGGCGGGCTGCAGGCTGAAGGTCTGGTTGGGCTCGCCGTAGATGGCGCCGGTGCGGTGCATGTCGGTGCCGTCGGGGGCGGCGGTCTCGTCGATCTGGACCTCGAAGCCGAAGTGGACGCCGACGTAGGCGGTGTTGGTGTAGCCCTTGCTGTTTGGGTTGGGGAAGCGCACGAAGACGCCGGAGTTGTCGTTCGGCTGGGAGAGCCGCCATTCGCATGCGAGCACGAAGTCGGCGGGCGTGGGCGTGATGCTCCAGAGCAGCCCGAGGTCGCCGCCAGGGTTGGCCTGCAGCGCGCCGCCGGCGGCGACGAAGCTGCCTTGCCCGGCCATTTCCCAGCCGTCGAGGCTGACGCCGTCGAACAGGCTGCGGAAGCCCTCGGCGGGCGTAGGCGCGAGCGGGATCAGGTGGCGGGCGAGCCGGCGCGCGAGCGCCACGCTGGTCAGCATCGGGTTGGGCGAGCCGACGGTTGGCTGGAGCGCCGGGCCGAGCGCGTACGCGTTGCCGACGTCGTGAAAGCGCGCGTCGGCGTTCGTCACCGACGTGGCGGGGTTGTCTCCCATCCAGAGCGTGCCGGCCTCGTGGTGGGTCGTGCCGAGCCCGTCGCGGCGGGCGACGCCGGCGACGCTCGACGCACGCTGGCCGGGCGCCACCGCGGCGAACCCGGTGCTGGTCTGGACTTCGTAGGCGCCGCCGGCCGCGAACAGCAGCGCGGCGTCGTCTGCCGCCGTGTCCATCGCCTGCCACAGCTCGTTGTCGCGGGCCGTGGGCTGGATCTGCACGAAGCTGCGCTGGACGCCGAACTCGTCTGGCTCGGGGTCGAGCCGGACGAAGCTGCCGGGGTTCTGGGGCTGCATCTCGCCGATGCTGCGGATCGTGATCACGACGTGCGTGTCGGACGCCGAGGTGAAGCGATCGAGCGTGTCGATGTCGGGGATCTTCTTGAACAGCTCAGCCTCGGAGTCGGCGCCCAGCGCACCGAGCCCGGCGGCGGTGATCTGCATGTGGGAGAAGCCCGCTGAGCCGTCGGCGAACTGGTGGCGGCACTTGCCGAACAAGGCCGCCGCCTGCAGGTTCGGCGGCGCGCCGGCGAGGCTGGCGAAGGCGCTGCGCGGCACCCGGATGGTGAGGTTCGAGCGCAGGTGGGCCATCAGGTTGCGCCCGATGCGCTGCGCGCTCGGCAGCCCGCCGAACGAGTTGAGCGCCAGCCGCGCGCTCTCGATCGTGCCGAGCGCGATGACCACCTTGCCCGTCGCTGGGAGCGGCACCTCGCCCTGGTTCGTCTCGATCGCGACCACGCGGTCGCCCTGGACGCGCAGCCGGCTGATGTGGCAGTGCGCCACAACCATCAGCCGCTTGCGCGCGTCGACGTTGCCCGACGCCGCCTGGGCACTCCGGGCGGCCTTCATCAGCAGCGGCATGCTGCTGAACTTGTTGAACGGGAAGAAGCCGGGCAGCGTCTGCCCCTGTACCGCCAGCGGCGCCTCCAGCTTGAGCAGGTTGCGTAGCGTCTGGACCGGCAGCCCGGCGGCGCCGGGTGGGTCGCCGAGCAGCTCACGCAGCAGCTGGGCGCTCGGGTTGGGGTTGCTGCGAAGCGCCGGGTGGTCGGGCAGCTGATCGAGCGGGATCGCGTCCGTCACGCCAGCAGCGACGACGCCGTCGTGCAGCGCCTGGCGGAGCGCGTTCTGCAGCGAGCCGCTGATGAAGTCGTTGGTCTCCTCGGTGCCGATCTGCGCCGCGCTCTCGGCGAAGTAGGTCGCCTTGAGATCGTCGACCACGGCCTGCGGCCAGGGGCTCGGCGCCGCGCCGCCGGTCGGCATCTCGCCGTCGAGCAGCTGCGGCGACCAGCCGCCGAAGTAGAGCGAGCGGCCGCCGAGGCAGTAGGCGAGCCCAGGGAACGGCGTGCTCGAGTGCCAGGCCAGGCCCCACACCTCGGCGCGCGGCTGCCCGTCCAGGCCGAGGTTGCGCAGCTCGGCGATGCTGGTCGCCGGCGGCACCCCCAGGCCCGGGAGCGGCAGGTTCTGCACGTGCTCGGGCAACACCAGCGGGCCGCCCTCCAGCACCAGCACCCGGCGCACCTGGGCCTGGTCGTTCGCGAACAGCTCCTGCGCCAGCGCCGCGCCGAAGCTGCCGCCGCCGACGACCACCACGTCGAACGGCCGCGAGCCGGGGCCCGTGCTGGCGAGCGCCTCGTCGAGCCCGTTGCAGACGTAGCGGCCCATCACGTCGAGCGAGAAGTCGGTCCGCTGAGCCCTCGGACTAGTCGGCATTGCTCACCTCACCAGCATCGAAGTCAAACCCCCCGTTGTGCGCCGCAGTCGGTCGCGTGAACGACATCCGCCCTGACATGCACCACACACGCGAATGGACGGAGGCGCGAAGGGAGCCGCTGATACAAGTCGTGTCCGGGTCGGCGTGCTGATACAAGTCGTGTCCGGGTCGGCGGGACCGTCGCCGGTCCGCCCAGCGCGCTGGCTGGCGCCCGGCGCGTCTAGTTCGCCGTGGTCCCCGGCGGCAGCCGCACGTCAGTCTCGTATGAGTGAGCTACGGCGGGGATGTGCATGGCGGCGTGATCGGCGATCGAGCCGAGCGGGTTTGCGCTGAGCAGCATCGGCAGCGAGATGATCGTGTTGCCGGTCTCGGGCGCGCCCACGCCGTCCTGGCGGTACTGCGCGAAGCCGAGATGGTAGATCGCGGTCAGCGCCACGATCAGCACGAGCGACAGGCCGAAGTAGCAGCCGCCGTCGCCACGACCGCAGCGGCCCGCCGAGCGATCGGTAGACGATCACGCACGGCAGCACCGTGAGCAGCAGCGCGTCGACCGTCCCGTAGATGGGGCCGCGCCAGAGCAGCTCGAACCAAAAGTAGGCGCCGCCCGGATGGGGCGTGCTGTCCTCGCTCAGCACGTTGCTGACCAAGAGGAAACCGAAGACCAGGCCGAGCGCGACTCCGAGCCTGCAATTGCCCAGCACCACCGCTTGCAGGTCCAGCCGCGTCGCGGTCACGTAGGCCGACCAGAGCGCGAGGACCGCACGAAGTAGACACCGAGGTACACGTCGTGTTGCAGCTCGAGCACGCTCGGACCCGACGAACGGGGACCGCGAAGCCGACGATTGCGGCCGTCGCGAACCAGCGCAACTGCGACGCCCAGCTCTCCGGGTGCGCCTCGCGATGCGGCACGAGCCGTGGACCCAACTCATGCCACCGATGCAGCCCGCTGGCCTTTACAGCAGCCCAACCTAGGCGGCCGCCGCCGACGGCATCCGGGACAGGGTGCAGTTCGGTGCTCGAGACTACGGGCCGCCGAACGCCGCTGCCGAATCAGCGGCTGGGCGTTCGGGGCTTCGAGCCGAGTGCAGGGGGGGTCAGTGCTCGTGGCCGGCTGAGGCGGCCATCTGCTCGAGGACACGAGCGGTGACCTCGGGCGCGCGATCGAACGCCGGTAGCTGGAGATCCTCTTCCTTGCGGAAGTGCACGGAGATCAGTGCGTGCAGCCCGTAGAGCTGCTCCTGCAACGCGTCGACGTCAGCGAGGTCGGCGGCGTCGAGCTGCTCGACGCGGGCGGCGATCGCGTGGTGGTCGTGGACCAACGGCACGG
>JBLNDU010000250.1:0-2880 GCA_050261935.1 Nocardioidaceae bacterium
GCGCTGTCCCAGCTCTCGCGCGCCGTCGAGGCCCGCCCGGGGGAGAAGCGGCCGCTGCTATCGGACCTGCGCGAGAGCGGCTCGATCGAGCAGGACGCCGACGTGGTGATGTTCATCTACCGCGACGACTACTACAACAAGGAGTCGGAGCGGCCGGGCGTCGCTGACGTGATCGTCGCGAAGCACCGCAACGGGCCGATCGGCGACGTGCCGCTCACCTTCCTGACGCGCTACCCGAAGTTCGCCAGCATCGCGCACGACTCGCTCGGCGAGCCGCCGCTCGCGCACAGCAACGGGAGCGGCTAGCGTGGCGCTCGACGCATGCCCGCTCGGCGTCTGCGACGGCAGCGGCTGGCTGCTCGACGACGGGAGCGACACCGCGCGGCCCTGCTCCTGCCGCGACCGCCAGATCTCGCGGGCCCTCACCGAGCGGCTCGCGTCCGGCGTCCCCAAGCGCTTCCGGGGGGTGTCGTTCGAGCGCAGGCCGATCTGCGACATGCCCCAGTTCGTGCTGCGGCCGGTGCGGCAGTTCGTGGGCCGGCTCGACGAGCGGCTCGACGAGGGTCGCGGCCTCTGGTTCCACGGCGACGTGGGCACCGGCAAGACGTCGCTCGCCATGCTCGTCGCGCGGGCCGCGCTCGAGGCCGGCAGGACGACCGCGATCTACTCCGTCCCGCTGCTGCTCGCCACGATCCGGCGCACCTACGACGAGGGCGCCGAGGACTCCTACATGTCGCTCTTCCGCCGGCTCGCCTCGGTCGACCTGCTGGTGCTCGACGACCTCGGCGCCGAGCGCCCCACCGAGTGGGTGCTCGAGCAGCTCTACGCGCTCGTCAACGAGCGCTGGCAGGACAGCCGCTCGATCGTCATCACCACGAACCCGCCGCGGCCCAGGCACGATGCTGTGCTCGCCGAGGCTCACCACGAGCTCGAGGAGCTGCGCCGGGCGCGCGAGCGCCGCGGCTTCGGGGACGCGCTCGAGCGCCCTCTGGCCCGGCTCGAGGCGGTCATCGCCCAGCTCGACGCCGCGATCAGCAGCGACCCGGTGGCGAGCCTGCGCGAGCAGATCGGCGCCCGCACGGTGTCGCGGCTCATCGAGATCTGCGACGACCCGATCCTCGTGATGGGCCCGGACCTGCGCGTGGCCGCCGGCGCGGGCTAGCGCCCGGCCCGCCCGTAGACTCGGAGCCGTCATGCCGGGACTCGCGATCGTCGGCGCCCAGTGGGGCGACGAGGGCAAGGGAAAGGTGGTCGACCTGCTCGCCGAGCAGGCGGACATGGTGGTCCGCTTCCAGGGCGGCAACAACGCCGGGCACACGATCGTGCGGGCCGGCGAGACGTTCAAGTTCCACCTCGTCCCGTCGGGGATCCTCTATCCCGGTCGGCTGTGCGCGATCGGCAACGGCGTGGTGGTCGACCCGAGGGTCCTCACCGAGGAGATCGACGCGCTGCGCCGGCGCGGCATCGACCTGAGCGGGCTCCGTATCTCGGCCAACGCGCACCTGATCATGCCGTACCACCTGCTGCTCGACCACGCGGGCGAGGCCAAGCTGGGCGAGCTCCAGATCGGCACGACGCGGCGCGGGATCGGGCCGTGCTACGCCGACAAGGCGGCGCGGCTCGGGATCAGGATGCAGGACCTGCTCGACGAGAAGATCCTCCGCAAGAAGATCTACGCGGCGCTCGAGCCCAAGCGGCTCAGCCTGCGCCCGTTCGAGAAGGACCCGGCGCTCGACCTGCACACGATGACGGAGGACTACGGCGCCTTCGGCCACCGGCTCGAGCCCTACATCGCCGACACAGCGCCGCTCGTCTGGAAGGCGCTTGACGAGGGCGGGCTCGTCGTGTTCGAGGGCGCGCAGGGCACGATGCTCGACATCGACCACGGGACCTATCCGTTCGTCACCTCGTCCAACCCGGTGGCCGGCGCGGCGTGCGTGGGGGCCGGCGTCGGGCCGAAGGAGATCGACGAGGTGTGGGGGATCGCCAAGGCGTACTGCACGCGCGTCGGCGCGGGCCCCTTCCCCACCGAGCTCGACGACGAGCTGGGAGCCCGCATGCGCGCCGCGGGCGGCGAGTTCGGCACGACGACCGGCCGCGCGCGCCGCACGGGCTGGCTCGACCTCGTGGCGCTCCGCTACGCCGCGCGCGTCAACGGCCTCACGGGGCTCGTGCTCACGAAGCTAGACGTGCTCACGGGGATCGATCCCCTCTCCGTCGCGGTCCGCTACCTCGCGCCCGAGGGCGCCACCTTCGAGAGCTTCCCCTACCACCAGTCGATCCTGCACAAGGCGCGCGGCGAGCTCGTGGAGCTGCCCGGCTGGAGCGAGGAGATCTCCGGCGCGCGCTCGACCGAGGAGCTTCCGCGCAACGCGCAGGCGTACCTCGACTTCGTCAGCGACTTCGTGGGCATCCCGATCGTGATGGTCGGCGTGGGGCCGGGCCGGGAGGAGATGATCTGGACCGGCGCCGCCGAGCGCGTCCGGCCGGCGGCAGCCTGAGCGGCGAAGGGCGGCGGCGACGCTACGCCGCCACCACGTGCGTCGAGACGAGCATGTCGTGTAGGCAGCGATTCTGGTCGTCCCAGAGCGGCCAGAGGTAGTCGACGATCGTCGGGATCCACAGAAGGAGGCCGCCGACGAGCCCGAACAGCAGGTGCTTCACGAGGAGCTCGCGCAGGAACCCGTAGCCGAGCTCGAACGGCTGGCCTCCGTCGCGCACGACGCGGATCCCGATGATCTGCTTCCCCCACGTCTGCCCGTTGCCGGCGCCCTGGCGCGCCATGAGCGCGGGGGCGTAGAACAGCAGCGCGAACAGGTAGGCCACGAGGCCGGCCATCCCGACGAGAACGGCCCCGACCTGGCTGCGCGCCGCGACCGC
>JBLNDU010000251.1:0-3483 GCA_050261935.1 Nocardioidaceae bacterium
GGAGGCGATGTCGAAACCGTTCGACCTCGTGCTCGGCCGTAAGACCTACGAGATCTTCGTCGCCCACTGGCCCTACAGCGACGAACCGGCCGCCGAGCCGCTCAACAAGGCGACCAAGCACGTCGCCTCGACCCACGCGCACGCAGCTCGAATGGGAGAACTCGCAGCTGATCGAGGGGGAGCTGCCCGACGCGATCCGCGCGCTCAAGCAGCAGGACGGCCCCAAGCTCCAGGTGCACGGCAGCGCGAACCTGATCCAGACGCTGCTCGAGCCCGGGCTGATCGACGAGTTCCGCCCTCTGGATCTTCCCGCTCGTGCTCGGCAACGGAAAGCGCCTGTTCGACCGCGGCACCGTGCCGGCAGGCTTCGAGCTCGCCAGCTCGCAAGTCTCATCGACCGGCGTGATCACAGCCAACTACCGAAGCGGCGCCGAGATCAAGTACGGCTCCTTCGCGGCCGAAACGCCGAGCGACGCCGAACTGGCGCGCCGCGCCGCCCAGCAGAAGTAGAGCGCCGGCACATCGGGTGCGCGGCAACCCAAGCCGAGGACGTCGGCGCCTCCCAGCAGGGATGCTGGATTAACCCACCTGCCCAACGGGAAGCCGCCCGGCCTCCTTCGCGTGGTGTCCCGTCGTCGTCGACGGGGGCGGCGCCCACGTCTGGGCCAAGCGCTGAACTCCCCGACATCGTGGCCCGCGGCGTTCGCGGTCACGCCCGCGGCGTGCGCCGCAGCTCTGGTCGTCAGCACCTTCGCGGCGCGGCACTCCCGGGAAGCCCGGTATCGGCAGCCGAGCCGGAGGGACCCGCGGCACCCCGACGCCTCGCGGGAAGCGCGCGACCCCGGGGCGCCGACGCCGCGCGGCGAGGGGCTGGTCCCTCACGCCGCCGTCGCGTCGCTCGCTGAGCTTGCCGATCGCGTCGGCCTCACCGCCGCACTCGCGGGGGCGCTCTCCCCGGCGCGGGGAGCGCCGCTCTCTGCACGACCCGGGGCGGGTGGTGCGTGATCTCGCCCTGATGCTCTGCAACGGCGGCGACTGCGTACAGGACTTCAGGCGTTGCGCGGCCAGGGGACCCGGTTCGGCGCGGTCGCCTCGGAGGCGACGGCGCACCGGGTGCTGAAGTCGATCGACTCGGAGCTGCTTGAGCGGCTGCGCGCGGCGCGGGCGAGCGGCGCGCGTCGGCCTGGCAGGCCGGCGCCCGCCCGCAGCGGCTCGGTGCCTCGTGCCCATGACCACTGAAAAATGTCGCTCCGTGACCATCGAAACGTGTAGGTCCGGAGCGGCGGCTGGCGCCTTCGCGGATCTGTCCTGACTCGCCTCCAGGGTCGCACGGTCGCGCTCGCGGGCGGTATGCCGGGCATGGCGTTTGAGATCGGAGGTGGAAGTCCTGTCCTGGGGCCCTGACAGGGGGAACCCAACATCGATGAGGCAAGGGCGCGGCCCGGAATTGACCGGGCGGCCGGCCGGTGCTGGTGGTTGGTGCTGGCGGGTTTCCGTGAGGGCGGGTCTGAAGGAAGCCGTAGATGCGCGGTGGTGGCGAACGAGAGTGAAGCGCCGTAAGGCGTCCTTCGGCGGGCGAGCTGGCCGCCGGCGGCGATGCCCGGTTCCTGTTGGTGCCGGAGGACGTATTGGCGACGTGGTCACCGCGAAGTCTCAGCGTCTTATCCCGGGAGATCTGCTGGGTGCCGGCCGGGTTGGCCGGTAGGCCGGAGAACGAGAGGACGAAGGCTGATGGCCCGGCAGAAGTCGGAGGACCGCGTAGTACCGGACGGCGGGGTAATGCCCGTCCAGCCCGCTGGTTCGAGCGCCGATGGGCAAGGGAAGGCGGTCCCGGTCGATGAAGCGGTATCGCAGCTGCGATTGCCGATCGCAACAGCAGAAGCCCCAGGTGGGGGCTCTGGCAGCCGATCCCCGGACCGGTCCGGGGGACGGGCGGGTGCCCGAGCGCCGAAGGCGATCGTCAACGAGCGGACGTGCGAGCCCGCGATGATGGAAGAGGTCGTCGAGCGATTCGGCTCGGCGTTGTCGAAGGTGGTGTCGAACAAGGGGGCGCCCGGCCCGGATGGGATGACGGTCGAAGCGCTGCACGAGCAGTGGCCGGCCCTCTCCCCGAGGTTGCGCGCCGACCTGCTCGAGGGGAGCTATCGGCCTGGTGTGATCCGCCGGGCGGAGATTCCCAAGGCGGGTGGCGGGCAGCGCGGGCTGGGGATCCCCAACGTGACAGACCGGGTGGTGATGGAGGCCGTGCGGCAGGTGCTCGAGCCGCTGTTCGAGCCGACGTTCCATCCGTCAAGCCACGGGTTTCGACCCGGCCGCAGCTGCCACACGGCGATCGCCGAGGCCGGCCAGCATCTGCAAGACGGCTACGAGTGGGTGGTCGACATCGATCTGGAGAAGTTCTTTGATCGCGTCAACCATCAGCGGCTGATGGCCAAGCTCGCCCAGCGAGTCTCAGACCGTCGGCTGCTCGTGCTGATCGGCAGGCTGCTGGTGGCCAAGGTCGTGCTGCCGGACGGTGTGGTGATCGGCATCGATGAGGGCGTGCCGCAGGGCTCGCCGTTGTCGCCGCTGTTGAGCAACATCGTGCTGGACGAGCTCGATTGGGAGCTTGCCCGGCGTGGTCACCGGTTCGTGCGTTACGCCGATGACGCCAACGTCTACGTGGCAAGCGAGCGGGCCGGGCTGCGGGTGATGGCCAGCCTGTCCAGGTTCATCGAGGGGCGCTTGCGCCTGAGGGTCAACCAAGACAAGTCGGCGGTCGCCCGACCGGAGGATCGCCACTTCCTCGGCTTCTGTCTGCGGCGCGATCCGCAGTCCGGGGCCGTGGTGGTGCTGCTGTCGCAGCGCACCAGGCGCAACGCGATGGTCAGGATCCGCGAGCTGACACCGAGGCAGTGGGGAGGCACGCTTGAGCGCTGCATCCACCGCGTCAACGTGTGGCTTGCCGGGTGGCATCAGTTCTTCGGGATCGCCGCGGCCAGCGAGGAGTTCATGCTGCGCGCGCTGGACGCCCACATTCGTCGGCGTCTGCGGGCCATCATGCTCAAGCACTGGAGACGACGACGAACGATCGCTCGCAACCTCGTCGCCCTGGGAGTCAAGCCGCAGAGCGCGTGGCGCGGCGTCTACGGGGGACGGAAGTCCACGTGGGCGCTCAGCCACAGCCCGGCGGTGGACAAGGCCATGCCCACGGTGTTCTTCACCGCGCGCGGCCTGATCCGTCTGGTCGATCTGCACCGCCGCTCCCGCAGGGACGTCGTCGCTCCCAGCCAGCCTCAACTGGCGCTGGAGTGGGGATAGATCGAGGTCGATAACCGGCCGGCGGCGGGGGTCACAACCCGCCGTCCCGAGGAGCCGTGTGCGACCAGCGCAAGCACGGGTCTGTGGGAGCCGGGGCGGGCAACCGCCCAGGCTACCCGACATAGCCGCGTACGCGCGTCGGGCGCACCCCGGTCTCGGCCCGGTTCGCGGGTCCGTGGTCGC
>JBLNDU010000252.1:0-3964 GCA_050261935.1 Nocardioidaceae bacterium
GCGCTGCCGGTCGGGCTCGACCGCGACGACGATGATCGGATCGTGCTGTGCCCTGACGAGCGGGTGCGGCACGCGATCGAGCGTGTCTTCGTGCTCTGGCGCCGGCTCGGTTCGGCGCGGCAGGTCGTGATGGAGCTGATCGCCGAGGGCCAGCTGCTGCCGCGCCGGATGGTCGGTCAGCGGCGGATCCGCTGGACGCGCGCCAGCTATGGCGCGGTGCACGACGTCCTGACCAACCCCGCCTATGCGGGCGCGTTCGTGTTCGGCCGCACGCGCCGCGAGAAGACGATCGGCCCGGACGGACGACTGCGCGTCCGCGACGTCGACGTGCCGCTGGAGGAGTGGTCTGTCTGCCTGCCCGAGCACCATCCCGGCTATGTCACCTGGACCGAGTACGTGGCCACGCGCGAGCAGCTGCGAGCGAACGTGAGGCCACGAGGCGAGGGCGGCGGCGCCGCCCGCGAGGGCGCAGCGCTGCTGCAGGGACTGGTGCGCTGCGGCCGCTGCGGGCGGCGCATGCAGGTCGCCTATTCGGGCAACGGCGGCAAGGTTCGCCGGTATGCGTGCGTGCGCGGCCACGTGCTGCATCACACCGAGTCGACCTGCCAGACGCTCGGCGGCGGGCGCCTGGAGAAGGCGGTCGTCGCCATCTTCCTGGACGCCGTCACCCCGGCCGGCGTCGCGGCGACCGCCGGCGCGCTCCGCGAGCTCGAGGACCAGCACGAGCAGCTCGTGTCCGGGCAGCGCCTGGCGCTCGAGCGCGCCGAGTACGAGGCACGGCGCGCCGAGCGGCAGTTCGATGCGTGCGAGCCGGAGAACCGGCTCGTCGCGCGCACGCTGGAGCGCAAGCTCGAAGAGGCGCTTGCCGCGGTCGAGCGCGAGCGCGGCAAGCTCGCTGCGGTCGAGCACGCCCGCCCGCAGCCGCTCACCGAAGCGCAGCGCCGTGCGCTCGCCGCGCTGGCGCGCGATCTGCCGCGCCTGTGGGACGCGGCAACGACCACGGACCGTGATCGCAAGCAGCTGTTGCGAACGCTGATCCGCGAGATCGTCGTCACCGTTCACGCCGAACAGCGCCGCGCGGACGTCGAGATTGCCTGGGAGGGCGGCGCCCGCAGCGAACTCACCGTCAAGCTCAACAACCGCGGGCCCGAGACGCGGCGCCTGGACGAGGACACGATTGAGCTGATCCGCCGGCTCGCCGAGCACCACACCGACCCGCAGATCGCCGCGATCCTCTCCCGCCAGGGATACCGGACCGGCAGCGCGCTGCCGTTCACCGAAGCGCGCGTGCGAGGCGCCCGTCAGCGCGCCGGGATCCCCGCGGCGCCAGCGCCCGACCCCGACTCGGAACTGGTCACCATCCAGCAGGCCGCCGCGGCGTTGGGTGTCGGCACCCACACGATCCGCCGCTGGCTCGATCAGGGCCTGCTCCCGGGCGAGCAGGCGATGCCCGGTGCCAGCTGGAGGATCCGCCTGACCGACGAGATCCGCGCTCGCTTCGTGCCCGACATCCCGGACGGATACCTGCCGCTCGCCGACGCCGCCAAGGCGCTCGGCTGCGCGCGCCAGACCGTGTTGCACAAGGTCCAACGCGGCGAGCTACGCGCGATTCACGTGACCAACGGCCGCCGCAAGGGCCTCAGAATCGAGGTTCCCGACGCCGGCCTAGACCGTCTGCTCAACGAGTGAGCGCGGAGGTGCAGTGTGAACCAGGACCGGGCGGGCCCAGAGCCACGATGCACTCCTTGGCGTGCAGGAAGTCGAGCTGGCCGAGGTGCTCGATCACGGTCTTCTTGACGCTGCGTTGGAACGTGAAGTCGAACTCCTCCAAGGTCTTGCGGGCGGGGAAGCGGGCCTGGCGGATGCGCGCCTCGCCGCCGTGGCTGTCGCGCGCGGACACTTCGGTCTCCAGTAACAGCTGCGCGAAGCGCTCATAGCTCCATTGCTCGGCGCGGGCGCGGTCGGCGAGCTTAGGCAGCGCGCGGGCGGCGGCCGGTGCCTTCAGCGCCCGGAACAGGTGCGCGAGCTCAGACGCCGTGCTCATGCGATCAGCCGGTCGTAGCGCTCCAGCGGGCGCTGCTCGACAACGACCTCATCCTCGGGTTCGCCGTGGCGGCGCTTGAGCGTGCGGGCATGCTCGAGCGCGGTGATCGTGCGATGCTTGGCAAACACGCGCTCGTGTCGGCAGGCGAGCTCGCCCGTGTCGCGGACGATCGCGGTGATCTCGCGTTGCGAGGCGCGCACCTCGACGCGCCGCCCGACCAGGTCGGGGTCCAGCGAATAGTCGTTGGTGTCAAAGCGCAGATACGGATCCGGCGCCACCCGCAGCATCCAGCGCCGGTCGACATCGGGCTCGCGCTCGGGCAACGGTCGCATCAGCGTGCGTTCCTCGATCAGCCGATCGATCGGCCGCGCCCTGAGCGTCTTGTGCACGCGGCCGTTGGCCTTCTCAAACCACGCGTCGAGCTGGAGCTGGAAGTCGAGCTCGTTAGCGAAGCAGCGGCCCGGTTCGAAGTTGGTCTCCAGATAGCCCTGAAGGCGTTCGACCGCTCCCTTGGCCTGGCAGTCTCCGGGGTCGCAGAAGTGCCAGTCGACCGCCAGCGCCCCGCAGAAGGCGGCATAGGCCTCGGTCGGGCGCCCGCCGCCAGCATGCAGACAGCCCTCCCGATCCCAGACCAAGAGCTCCGCCAGCGCCCCCAACGACCACAGACAGCGCGCCATCCCCCACAAGACGTCCGGCGCCTCCTTGCTGAAGATCAGCGCGCCGGCGCCGGCACGCGAGTAGCCCAGGCACGCCACCACCACCCAGGCGCGCCGGGTCTGGTCGTGCCCGACGGGCACCGGGGCCGACGGCTCCCACAGATCCCACTGGCAGATCTCGCCTGGCCGATAGACCGTCCGCTGATGCGTCCGCGTCCTCGCGAACAGCGGCCGCACCTCGCGCAGATAGTCATCGACGATCGTCTTGCCGCCGTCGAACCCGAGCGGCTCGATCAGCTCGCGCACCCGCACGCCCGGCAGCCGCGGATCCTGCCGCAGCAGCCTGTGAATCTCGTCCTTGAACGGATCCAACACCGACGGGCGCTGCGGACACCGGAACGCCGGCGGTGCGTCCGAGCGCAGCGCCGCCCGGATCGTGTTGCGCGCCAATCCCGTCCGGCGCGCCAGCTCCTTGATCGACACGCCGCGCACGAAATGCTCGCGCCGCAGCTCCGCCCAGCGCTCCACGTCGAGCAACGCCTTCCTCCTGGCCTCGGTCGACAACGACCCGGCCAGGTTCCACACGACCCCGGACGCCTCCGCCACCGCCCCGGGGGTCAGATCTCAACCGGCGAAGGGGGGTCAGTTTCTCACCGGCGCCGACATGGAGCAGGGATAGATCGAGGTCGCCAAACGGCCGACGGCGGGGTTCACAACACGCCGTCCCGAGGAGCCGTATACGAACAGCGTAGGTACGGTTCTGTGGGAGCCGGGGGCAGGTAACCGCCCCCGGCTACCTGACAGCGAGCCGCGCAGCGGCGCCCTTGACGGCCCGGCGAAGCGAAGCTACCCCACCGACAACGGGCCCGCGACCAGCCACGAGCGTTGGGTTGAAAAAGTCGCCCGCTCTATCAAAGGCTCAGATACACCGCACTCACCGGCGCGGACGCGGCCGCCGACGAGGCCGCGTCGATGTACCGCGGCATCAACGCCACCGACAACCGCGTGCGCTCCTCGCTGGCCGGCACCGCGATCGTCGCGCTCGCCGGCTACAGCGACCCCCTCGTGCGCGCCTGCTCACAGCGCTCAGACATCACCGCCGACTGGCTGCTCGACGCGCCCAACACGCTGTACCGGGGCGCCCCCGAGGACGAGCAGGAGCGCCTGGAGCCGCGGTTCGCCACGCTGCTCGGCGAGATCACCCGCCACGCGTACCGCCGCGCCGCCAAGCTTGGCGGCCCGCTCGAACGACCCTTGCTGCTCG
>JBLNDU010000253.1:0-3203 GCA_050261935.1 Nocardioidaceae bacterium
CAAAGAAGCGGTCGGCGGCCTTCTCGCCGGCGCCGGGGCAGCCCCACACGATCTTGCCGGCGCGGTGGTCGGCGACGAGCGTGAGGTAGTTGTGCTGGCGCTTCCACGACACCTCATCGACGGTGCCGTCATTCTGCACCTCCATCAGCGTTTGTTGGGTTCAGGTAGCGGGTTCGGGGTGAGTCGGCGAGTCGTTGGCGGCAGGCGGCCTCGATCTCGTCGTTGAACGGGATCGCGAGCAGCCGCCGTCCGGCGCGGCGGGCTTGGAGTTTGCCTTGCCGGATCCAGACGTAGACGACGTGGTCGCCGACGTTGAGGCGTTGCGCGAGCTCGTGGACGCCGAGCTCGTTGTCGGCGAGCGGGGATGGGGCAGGGATGCGGTGCTGCCAGCGCAGCCAGCGGACGTTGCCCTCGTCGAACGGGTGTCCGGTGCCGTTGACGAGCCCGGCCTGGTTGAGGCGGTCGGCGAGCTGCGGGTTGGTGTGGGTGGGCCCGAGCTCGCGGAGCAGCTCAAGGACCGCGGCCGTGCGTGCGTGGCGGGCAGTGGCGGGGCGCAGCACGGTCAGCTCGTCGCCGTGGCCGGAGCGCCAGTGGATGCCGACGCTGATGTCGGGCTGGTTGGGCGCGAAGGTCAGGGTGACGTCGGCGATCATCGCGCGCAGCAGCCGCTTGCGGTCGCGGTGTGAGGTGCTCGGGGCGGCCCATAGGCGCGGCAGATCGCGGGCGAGCGCTTCGATGTCGGCGCGCGCGGGCGGCGCGGGCTCTGCGGCCTGGCTGGCGAGTTCGGCTTCGGCGTCGGTGAGCTCGTGGAGCTTGGCTTCCCAGCGGGACTCGAGGCTGCGTGCGACGAGCCGGTTGTCGGGGTCGCATTGATGAAACGCGCGTTCCGCGCGGGCGGCGTCGTAGCGGGCCCGTTCGGCGCGCAGCTCGACGGCGCGGGTCGCGCGCCCGCGGCGATCGGCGACGGTGTCGGCGGCCGTGAGCGCCAGCGCGATCTGGTCCGGTGCGACGGCGGCCAGCAGTCGCTCGGCGACGGCCTGCTCGACGACCTCGCCCATGACGCCGCGACAGCCGGGCGTTGCGACCCGATCGATGCGGCTGTAGGCGCAGTCATAGAACGGCTTGCCGTCGCTGTAGCGGGTCGCCATCGCGCGTCCGCAGCTGCCGCAGCGGATGATGCCCTGCAGCAGCGCGCTGCCCTCGCGGGCGGGGCGCGCGCCGTCCTGGGTGCGGTTGGCGGCGAGTTGTTTTTCGTTGTGCAAGAACTGATCCCAGCTGATGTAGGCGGGGTGGTGGTCGTAGATCACGACGCCCCATTGCTCGCGCGGCAGCATCGTGACCTTGGCGTGGATGGTGCCGTCGGGTTCGACGTGGCGGCGGCTGCGGCGTCGCCCGAACACGTAGGCGCCGGCGTAGGCCGGGTTGCGCAGCACCGTCTGCGCGCGGCTGTGCGTGAGCCGGCCGTGGCGGACCCGCCCGGCCCAGGCGCCGCCGTAGGCGCGCGCGGGAAACGGGCGATCGGTGAACGCGCCGACCACCTTGTAGGCCGAGCCGGTCTCCTGAAAGCACGCGAACACGTCAGCGATCGCGGCGCGGATCTCCTCGTCGGGGTCCACGACGATGACGCCGTCGTCGTCGTAGACGTAGCCCACTGGGAGCGGGACGCGCAGCTCGCCGCGTTCGGCGGCGGCGCGCCGAGCGCCCTGCAGGCGGCCGGCCAGCAGGTGCAGCTCGGCCTCGGACATCGTCCCTTTGAGCCCGAGCAGCAGCCGGTCGTTGAACAGGCCGAGATCGTAGGTGCCGTCGGCGTCGACGATCAGCGTGCCGGTCAGGCTGCACAGCTCCAGCAGCCGTTGGAGATCCGCGCTCGAGCGCGCCAGCCTCGACACCTCCAGGCCGAAGACGGCACCGACCTCGCCGCAGCAGACACGCCCGACCAGTTCCTTGAACCCAGCCCGGGCCGACCCGCCGCGCCCGGACACGCCCAGGTCGGCATCGATCACGACGATCCGCTCGGCCGGCCAGCCGCGCCGCTCGGCGTCGTCGGCGAGCGCGTACTGACGCAGGGTCGACTCGCCGTGATCGCGGACCTGCGCCAGCGTCGACTGGCGAACATAGACGACCGCCAAGCGATCCAGATGCTCGCGCGTGACCTTCGGCGAGCCCATCGTCATCGTGCTCATCGACAACTCCCGCGGCCAGCGCCGCCTCGACCATGTTGGCCACCGCCGCCACCGCCTCGGCGCCGACCGCCGACACCCGCCATCACCCCAGCGCCCGCCGCCGCAGCAGCTCGACGTTGATGCGCGCGATCTCCTCCACCGCCGCGTCGTTGCGCTGCGTGACGCCGACGTGCTCGGTAACGATCCCCTCCGACGCCGCCGGCACGTACAAGGTCCGGCTGCGGCGCCCGGAGTAGAGCGCCAGGTACAGGTACGGGCCGTGCAGCTCACCGCGCTGGCATCGGCAGCCGCTGCTCGAACAGCGGCGCCCCTGGCGCACCAACGACCCCGGCAACGTCAGCTCGAGCCGCTCGACCGCCGCCGCCAACCGCTGACGCCGCGCACGTAGCTGCCGATCGCTGAGCCCTGAGAGATCCTCGCCGGTCATGAGCTTGTGTGTGTTTCTAGCACAGGCTGCGGACACCTTCCCGACGATCGCCCGTCCTGCCCGCTGATCGCCGCGAGCAGCTCGACCAGCCCGGCCAGCACCTCCGCCGTCAGCGGCGTCGACGCCGGCGACGCCGCGCGATCGGTTGCGTCCTCAGGCACACCGATCGTGCCGGACGGCCCGCCCTCGCAGACGTACAGCCGCACGTCCGCATAGCGACGCTCGAACAGGACCGCCAAGCGCTGCCCGCGCAGCGGATGAAACGGATGCGTGACGACCAACGAGTCACACGAATTGTTGGCTCCATGCGCACTATGCGTGCACCGTCTCGACCCCGATGTCGTACAGCTCGGCGATCCGGTCGGGATCAAGCTCATCAGCGCACACGCGCGTGATGATCCGCCCGACCGTGTCCCAGTCGACCCTGAGCAGCCGGCAGATCGCCGACTTATCGACGCGGGCGGCCAGCCAGGCGACCAGGCACTCAAAGTCGCGCGTGAACCCGACCCGGTGACGGGCGAACGGCACGCCCTCGGCGAGCACGCCGTGGCGCGGGCAGCGCAGCCGCCGGCGCCGGCAGTGGATCTCCAGCC
>JBLNDU010000254.1:0-6398 GCA_050261935.1 Nocardioidaceae bacterium
GGGCGCCGAGCCCGGGTCGCCCCCTGTCCCACAGATCGGTGCCGTGAGGTCCCGCGCAGCGCAGTGTCGCGCCACCGCGAACGGGTATGTAAGGTTGCCTAGATGACCGACTCCGCCGCACCCCGTTGCCTCATCGTCGACGACCATCCCGTGGTCCGCGCGGGCGTGCGCGCGCTGCTCGAGCAGACCTGGGGCGACACGCCCGTGGCGGACGCCGCGACGCTCGACGAGGCGACCGACGCCCTCGTCGACGAGCGACCCGACGTCGTGATCGTCGACCCGTGGCGCTCGGGCGCCGAGGTCGGGCAGGTCGTCCAGCGCCTGCGCGACCGGCTCGGCGCGCCGATCGTAGTCTTCACCTCCGACGGCGGCGCGCGCCTGTTGAGCGAGGCGCTCCGGGCCGGCGTCAAGGGCTACGTCCGCAAGGACTCGCCCTCCGAGGACCTCGTGCGGGCGATCGAGGCAGCGCGGGCGGGCGAGTTCTACGTCGACCCGGGGCTCTCATCCACGATCGTGCTGGACGAGGGCGACCGCACTCTGAGCGCCCGCCAACGCGAGATCCTGCAGATGCTCGCCGACGGCATGCAGACCGAGGCCGTGGCGGGGCGCCTCGGCCTGTCGACCGAGACGGTGCGGACCCACACGAAGCGCATCCTCGCCAAGCTGGACGCCTCGACGCGCACGCAGGCGGTCGCGATCGGCATCCGGCACGGCCTGATCGACTAGCCCGCGCCGGGGAGCCTAGGCGTTCGTCGCCTCCTCGGGCACCTCGCTCTCGGCGAGCACGACGTTGTCGCCGGTCGCCTTGGCGCGGTACATCGCCCGGTCGGCGCGGTCGAGCAGCTCGTCGGCCGCCTCGCCGTGCTCGGGGCAAGCCACCACCCCGATCGACAAGCTCACCGGCGGGCAGTCGGGCAGCACCACGTCGTCGCCGACCGCCGACGCGAGCCGCTCGCCGAGCACGGCCGAGCCCGCCGCAGGCTGGTGCGGGGCGAGCACGCAGAACTCGTCCCCGCCGACCCGCGCCACCGTGTCGACGGAGCGAACGGAGCGCCGAACCGACGTCGCGACCTGCGTCAGGATGCGATCGCCGGCGCGGTGCCCGAACGCATCGTTGACGCGCTTGAGCCCGTCGACGTCCATCAGCAGCAACCCGAATGGGTGCCCGTAGCGCTTGTTGACGTCGAGCAGGTGCCCGATGTGCCGGCGCAGGTAGCGGAGGTTGTAGAGGCCCGTGAGCGGGTCGGTGTTGGCGAGCGACTCGAGCTCCCGCGAACGGTGTCGCACCAGCTCCTCGAGGCCGGCGGCCTGCACCACGGCGGCGGCCTCGACGAGCCGCTCCGCGGCCTCGACCAGGCCGTCGGGGTCCACGAGCTCCTCGCGCAGCGCCCTCACGAGCACGGCCTGCAGCGCCGCGAAGTCGCGCGCGAGCTCAGCCACCGCGGCGTCGCCCTCGCTCCGGAGCGAGGCGAGCGCGGCCGCGCGGGCGCCGGCGTCGGGGTCGAGCTCGACCGGCTCCCGCGCCCCGGCTTCCAGCGCGGCCAGGACGTCGCCGATCAGCACCGGCAGCTCGGCCGCCATGCGAGCCGTGGGCAGGCTGCGGATCTCGTCGAGCGACGCGCGCTCGATGAGCCGTACGAACCAAGCCTTGGCCAGCTCGTCGCGCCTCCCCGCGAGGCGCGAGAGCGGGGCCTTCATCGAATCCATTCCATGATCCCTCGTCGCGCCACCGTTGCGCGAGCCCTCGCCCATGCTAACCCGGAACGGGTGCGCGCGCCTCCGCACGCTCGTGGCCTCGAGGGACGGTCCGGGGCCGAACCGGCCAAGATCCAGGCATGGCAAGCCTGATCGCGGTCGACGAGGCACGCCGCCGGGTGCTCGCCGAGGCGAGACCGCTGCCGGCGGAGGAGGTGCCGCTCCTCGAGGCCCTCGGGCGCGTGCTGGCGGAGCCCATCGTGAGCGGCATGCACGTCCCCCCGTTCGACTCGTCGGCGATGGACGGCGTCGCTGTCGTCGCCGGGCCGGGCGGCGAGCGACGCGTGATCGGCGAGTCGCGCGCCGGCCGGCCCGCCCGGGAGCGAGTGACGCCGGACGCCGCGCTGCGTGTTTCGACGGGCGCCGAACTGCCCGCCGGCGCGAACGCCGTGGTGCCGGTGGAGCGCCTCGAGTGGGCCGCGGAGCTCGTGCGCGTGCCGGACACAACGCCGGGGGAGAACGTCCGGCGCGCCGGCGAGGACGTGCGCGCCGGCGACGTGGCGCTCCCCGCGGGCGCTCGGCTCGGCCCGGCCGAGCTGGGCGTCGCCGCCGCGCTCGGCCGCGCGCGCGTTCGCTGCGCCGCTCGGCCACGCCTCGCGCTGGCCATCACGGGGGACGAGCTCACCGAGCCGGGCGAGCCGCTCGGTGGCGGACGCATCTTCAACTCGAACGCCTATGCGCTCGCCGCCCAGGCGGCGCGCGCCGGCGCCACGCTCGCGCGCCGCGAGGCCGTGCCGGACACCGCCGACGCCACGCGCGAGGCGCTCGCGCTCTGCCTGGCCGCCGCCGACGTCGTGTGCGTCTCTGGCGGCGTATCGGTGGGCGAGCACGACCACGTCAAGGCGGCGCTCGCCGCACTCGGCGTGGAGGAGCGCTTCTGGGGCGTGGCGCTCAAGCCGGGCAAGCCGACCTGGTTCGGCGTGCGGGCGGGCACGCTCGTGTTCGGTCTGCCCGGCAATCCCGTGTCGGCGATGGTCACGTTCGAGCTGCTCGTGCGCCCGGCGCTGCGCGCGCTCCAGGGGGCCGACCCCGAGCCGCGCCGCGCCGCGGCCGTGCTCGACGAACCGCTCGAGCGCAGCCCGGGTCGCGAGCAGGCGGTGCGCGTGCGGCTGCGGGCGCGCGACGACGGCTGGCATGCCGAGGTCACGGGAGCGCAGGGGTCGCACCGCCTCACCTCGATGCTCGGCGCCGATGCGCTGGCGCGCGTCCCGCGCGGCGAGGGTGCGCTCGCTCCGGGCGAGCGCGTGGAGATCGAGCTCCTGTGAGGCCGCGCGATCCGCGCCGGCACCTGGCCCGGCGGCGGCAGGCGCGCGCGCGTGTGAGGATCATCGACGTGCCGCAGCCGGCGCCCGCGCCGGACGGGAGCGTGGGAAGCCGCCAGAGCGCCGAGGTGACCGTGCCGCGCAGCGAGCTCCAGCGGCTCTGGACGCCCGAGTACCTCGAGCGGCTCGCCCGCACCTACTGGCGCTTCCTCACGCGCGTCTCGCTCGGCCTGCTGCGAGTCCTGTACACGCCGGATGCGCGGGAGATCGCGGTGATCGGGCGGCCGTTCGTCCTGCTCCGCTTCCGGACGCCGGAGTACCACTTCGAGGCGGACGGCGGGGCCGTCACGTGGCGGATCGAGACCGGCCTGCTCGTCGCGCCGGCCGGCCGCGGCAAGGGCTTCCTGCGGATCGGCGTGCAGCGCCCGCACGATCCGGAGCCGCGCGGACCGCTCGTCACCGTGCGGGTCAGCTCGGAGGTCTCGAACTTCTATCCGCTGCTCGCCGGCTGGGGCTGGTTCGCGCGCGCGGGCCGGGTCCTCTACCGCGAGACCCAGCTGCGCGTGCACGTGGTGGTCACGCACGCCTTCATGCGCTCGCTGGCGCGGCTCGACCTCGCGCCGAGCGTGGTGGGCGCCCGCCTCCGCTCGCCAACCGGCACCGCTCCGGCGCCGATCGCGCCTCCGACGAAGCGGGAGGCACGCCGCTGACGCCGCAGGCCGGCCCGGCGCGTGCCTTCCCGTAACGCCGCGCGCCGTCCCGTAACGCCGCGCCGCCAGACCCCGAGGGGTGGGCTGCGTTGGCATCGAATAGCGAGAAGAATGCAGCCCAGGCTGGCAGTGAGAGCCGCACCGCAAGGAAGGCGAGACCCGCTGACCGCGCGAGAGCGGCGAGAGCCGAGCAGAGCAAGGACGCAGGGAGGCCGCAGTGCTCCGCACGCGGCCGACCGAGGACGCCGCTATGCGACGGCTATCGCCGCTCTCGCGGGGTCAGCCGTAGCGTTCGCCGATGATCGCCCGCAGCTTGCTGCGGTCGTGCCTCGCGCTCACGGTGCGTACGGTGCCCGACCGCGACCGCATGCTGAGCGACTCGGTGCGCGCGCCCTCGCGCGTGAACTGGACCCCGTGCAGCATCTCGCCGTCGGTGACGCCGGTGGCGGAGAAGAAGACGTTGTCGCTCGACACGAGGCGGTCCTTGTCGAGCACCTCGTCGAGGTCGTAGCCGGCGTCGAGCGCCGCGCGCCGCTCGTCCTCGTTGCGGGGCCAGAGCCGGCCGAGGATCTGCCCGCCGATGCACTGGATGGCGGCGGCCGCCAGCACGCCCTCCGGAGTGCCGCCGATCCCCCACAGCAGGTCGACCCCGGATCGCTCCGTGACGGCGACGAGCGCGGCCGAGACGTCGCCGTGCGGGATCAGCCGGATGCGCGCGCCGACCTCTCGAACCTCCCGCATGGCGTCCTCGTGGCGCGGGCGGTCGAGCATGATCACGACGAGGTCGCCCACGTCCTCGCCCTTCTCCTTGGCCATGAGCCTGAGCGTCTCGCCGAGCGGGCGGTCGACGTCGAGCACGTGCGCCATGTCGCGGGAGGTGGCCATCTTGAGCATGTAGACGCACGGCCCCGGGTCGAACATCGAGCCGCGCTCCGCGAGCGCGATCGTGGCGATCGCGTTCGGCAGGCCCTTCGCGCAGAGCTCGGTGCCCTCGAGCGGATCGACGGCGACGTCCATCGCGGGCGGGCTGCCGTCGCCGACGCGCTCGCCGTTGTACAGCATGGGCGCCTCGTCCTTCTCGCCCTCGCCGATCACGACGAGCCCGTCCATGCTCACGGTGTCGAGCAGCCAGCGCATCGCGTCCACGGCGGCCTTGTCGGCCGCGTTCTTGTCGCCGCGCCCGATGAAGCGCGAGCAGGCGAGCGCGGCGGACTCGGTGACCCTGATGAGCTCGAGGGCGAGGTTGCGGTCGGGGCGGTCCCCGGCGCGGGCGGCGCGCGCGGATGCCGGGTCGGCTGTGCTCCGCTCCATCACCTCGGGACGCTACATCACCGCGCCCCCTCGGCGCTGCCGCCACCGGCTCTCACGGGGTGCGCCGCTCCCCTGCGGCCGGCTGGGGCGGGGCGGCGCGCGGGGCCGCGATCCGCACGCTCGACGGATGTCGGCTGCGCCATACGTCGGGGTCGGGTTGCCCCCAATGCCGCAAGCCGAGTAGTTTCGGCCCGCAAACACCCGAAGCGAGGAGGGCATGTGGCTGTAACGAAGATCATCGAGCTCGTGGGGAGCTCGCCCGAGAGCTCGGACGCCGCGGTGCAGGCGGCTCTCGACGACGCGCGCAAGACGCTCCGCAACATCAAGGCGGTCGACGTGGTCTCCACCGGCCTGCGCGGCGACGACCTGACCGAGTGGCGCGCGCTGATCCGCCTCTCGATCCTGGTCGAGCGGGTCGAGGAGTAGCCACCCGGCACCCCGACCCGGAGACGGTCATGGACCTCGACGGCGCAACGGCGCTCGTCGGCGGCGGGGCCTCGGGCCTCGGCGCCGCGACGGCGCGCGAGCTCGTGGGGCGCGGGGCGCGCGTGGTGCTCGCCGACGTGGCGCGGGAGGCCGGAGAGGCGCTCGCCGCGGAGCTTGGCGAGCGGGCGAGCTTCGTCGCCACCGACGTTACGGACGAGGCGCAGGTGCAGGCGGCGGTGGAGGCCGCCGCCGGCCTGCGTCTCGCCGTGTCGTGCGCCGGCATCGGCTGGGCCGAGCGCGTCGTGTCGAAGCGCGGGCCCGCGCAGCTCGCTCCGTTCGAGCGGGTGCTCGCGGTGAACGTCGTGGGCACCTACAACGTCCTGAGGCTCGCCGCCGCGGCGATCGCCGCGAACGAGCCGGACCCCGAAGGCGAGCGCGGCGCGATCGTGCTCACAGCGTCGATCGCGGCGTTCGACGGCCAGGCCGGGCAGACCGCCTACGCGGCCTCGAAGGGCGCGATCGCCTCGCTCGCGCTTCCGGCCGCGCGCGACCTCGCTCCGCGCGGCATCCGCGTCTGCACGATCGCCCCCGGGCTGTTCGACACGCCGCTCCTCGCGGCGCTCCCCGAGGAGGCGCGCTTGCAGCTCGCGGAGCAGATCCCGTTCCCGTCGCGGCTCGGCCGCCCGAGCGAGTTCGCGCGCCTCGTCTGCGAGGTCGCCGCGAACCCGATGATGAACGGCGAGACGGTGCGCCTCGACGGCGCGTTGCGCATGCCGCCGAGGTAGCCGGCGCGTGACGCGCCTAAGTAGGCTTGACGTACCGCCGCCCCACACGAGATTCACGAGAGGAGCTCCATGCCTGAAGCAGTAATCGTCGACGCGATCCGCACCCCGATCGGACGTGCCTTCAAGGGCTCTCTCAGCCAGCTCCGCCC
>JBLNDU010000255.1:0-4339 GCA_050261935.1 Nocardioidaceae bacterium
CTCGACCCGCACCTCGCCCTCCGCGAGCCGCTCGAGGCGCTCGACTACCTCGTTCACCGAGGTCTCGACGCCCGAGGCCAGCTGGAAGGTCTCGCCGGCGGCCTCGGCGACGGTGGCGGCGAAGAGCCCGTCGCAGAGGTCGGCCACGAAGACGAAGTCGCGCGTCTGGCTCCCGTCGCCGTAGACGACGATCGGCTCGCCGCGCTCGATCAGGCGGATGAAGGTCGGCACGGCGTTGGTCTTGTGGCGCGAGTAGGGCCCGTAGGCGTTCGAGAAGCGGACCACCACCGTCTCGAGCCCGTAGGTTTCGAAGAAGGCCGCGGCGTAGCCCTCGCCGGCCATCTTGCTCGCGCCGTACGGCGACAGCGGCCGGAGCGGGGCGTCCTCGCGCGCGGGCCGCGCGTTGGGGCCGAGCGGAGCGTTCGAGGAGGAGAACACGAACCGCCGCGCGCCGGCCTCCTGCGCCGCCCAGAGCGCCGACACGACGCCGCCGGCGTTCACGCGGAAGTTCCCCACGGGATCCTCGATCGAGGCCACGACGCCGGCTCCGGCGGCGAGGTGGAACACGACCTCGCAGCCCGCCGCCGCGTCGCGGAGGGCGTCCGTGTCGAGCACGTCGCCTACCACGAGCTCCGCGCCCGTGCCCTCGAGCGCGTCCGCCGAGCCGGTCGACGAGAGGTCGTCGAACACCCGTACGTCCCAGCCCTCCGCCTCCAGGCGGCGCACGAGATTGGCGCCGATGAACCCGGCGCCACCGGTGATGAGCGCCGGGCTCACGAGCTCGAGGGCTTGGTCTGGGACGGGTGCAAGGCGGGGTTCGCGCGGCGGAGGGCTCCGGGGCTGCTGCTACTCTGCGCCGCCGTCATGCGAATCCTAATTCTCGGCGGCGACGGCTACCTAGGCTGGCCCACCTCGCTGCGTTTCTCCGCCCGCGGCCACGAGGTGGCCATCGTCGACAACTTCGCCCGGCGTCGTTGGCACAACGAGCAGTCCACCGACTCGCTCACCCCGATCGGGTTGCTCGCCGACCGGATCGACGCCTGGCGCGAGATCTCCGGCCGTGAGATCGTCGCGCACGTCGGCGACGTGGAGGACGGCGAGTTCCTCGACAACGTGGTGGCGGACTTCCGCCCCGAGGCGGTCGTCCACTACGGCGAGCAGCCGTCGGCGCCGTTCTCGATGATCTCGCGCCGGCACGCCGTCGACACGCAGCGCGCCAACGTGATCGGCACGCTCAACCTGCTGTTCTCGATCCGCGAGCACGTGCCGGGCTGCCACCTCGTCAAGCTGGGCACGATGGGCGAGTACGGCACGCCCAACATCGACATCGAGGAGGGGTACCTCGAGATCGAGCACAAGGGGCGCAGGGACACTCTCCCGTTCCCCAAGCTGCCGGGCTCGCTCTACCACCTGTCGAAGGTCCACGACTCGCACAACATCCACTTCGTCTGCCGTGCCTGGGGCCTGCGCGCCACCGACCTGAACCAGGGCGTCGTATACGGGATCGAGACCGACGAGACGGTGAAGGACGACCGTCTGATCACGCGGTTCGACTACGACGAGCTGTTCGGCACGGCGCTCAACCGCTTCTGCGTCCAGGCTGTGATCGGCCATCCGCTCACGGTCTACGGGTCGGGCACCCAGACGCGCGGCTTCCTCAACATCCGCGACACGCTGCAGTGCATCGAGCTCGCCGTGACGAACCCGGCCGACCAGGGCGAGTTCCGCGTCTTCAACCAGTTCACGGAGCAGTTCTCGGTGCTCGAGCTGGCCGAGCTCGTACAGCGCTCGGCCCAGGAGCTCGGGTTCGAGGTCGACATCGAGAACTGCGTGAACCCGCGGGTCGAGGCCGAGGACCACTACTACAACGCCGCCAACACCGGGCTGCTCGAGCTCGGCCTGCAGCCGCACTACCTCGGCGAGGAGCTCGTGCGCTCACTGCTCGGCGCGATCGCGCGCTACTCGGACCGCGTGATCACGCGCGCCATCGCTCCGAGGACGCGCTGGAAGCCCGAGGAGCTGGCGGGCGAGATCCCCGCCTAGCGCCGCGCGCCATGGCGGACGAGCTGCGGTCGCTGCTCGAGCAGGCGGTCGAGCGTCACCATCCGCGGCTGGTGCTGCTCTGCTCCTTCCAGAAGGAGGAGTCGGTGCTGGTCGACGAGCTCATCCGCGTGGCGCCCGACGCGCGCGTGGCCACGATCGACACGGGCGTCCTGTTCCCCGAGACGCATGCCACCTGGCGCGCCTTCGAGGAGCGCTTCGGGATCGCGGTCGAGGTGGCGGACGCGCGCGGCGCCTGGACGGCGGACAACTGCTGCGGCGAGGCCAAGGTGGGCGCCCTCGAGCGCGCGCTCGAGGGCTGCGAGGCCTGGATCACGGGCGTCCGGCGCGAGCAGTCGCCCACGCGCGCCCAGACCGAGACGCTCGAGCGCGACAAGCGCGGGCTGTGGAAGTACAGCCCGCTCGCCCACTGGACGGACAAGGACGTGTGGCGCCGGATCCACGAGCGCGACCTGCCCTACAACCCGATGCACGACCACGGCTACGGCTCGATCGGCTGCATGCCGTGCACGCACGTGGGCGCCGGGCGAGAAGGACGCTGGGCCGGCAGCGAGAAGACCGAGTGCGGGCTGCACGTCTGACCGCATGGACCCGCTCGTCATCGTCTTCGGCCTCGGCGTCGGCGCTCTCGTCGGCCTGACGGGCATCGGCGGCGGCTCGCTCATGACGCCGCTCCTCATCCTCGCCGTCGGCGTGCAGCCGACGGTCGCGATCGGCACCGACCTCGCCTACGGCGCGGTGACGAAGACGCTCGGCGGCTGGCGCGTGTGGCGCAGCGGCCAGGTGGACCTCGGCGTCTCCACGTGGCTCGCGGTCGGGTCGGTCCCCGGCTCGCTCGGCGGCGTGGCGCTGCTCGATCGGCTGCACGACCGCTACGGCGACGGCTTCGAGGACGCCCTGCTGCTCTGCGTGGCGGGGGCGCTGATCGTCGTCGGGCTCGCGATCCTCGGCCGCGCCCTGCTCATGCCGAGGTCGCTGCGAGAGCGCCCCGAGGTCCCGCTCGCGGGCCGGACGAAGGGGCTCGCCGCCGGCATCGGCTTCGTCATCGGGCTCGTGCTCGGCCTCACGAGCGTCGGCTCCGGGGCGCTGATCGGACTGGCGCTTATACTCGTCTTTCGCCTCACCCCGCACCGCGTCGTCGGTACGGACGTGTTCCACGCCGCCATCCTGCTCTGGGTGGCCGGCCTCGCTCACTGGTTCAGCGGCAACGTGGACTTCGGCCTGATGCTCAACATCCTGATCGGCTCGCTCCCCGGCGTCTGGATCGGCACGCTGCTCCTGCCGCGCGTCCCGGCCGCCGGCCTGCGGCCGGCGCTCGGCTGCGTGCTGCTCGGGTCGGCGCTCGGCGTGCTGAGCAAGGCTGGCGTCGACGTTCCGGCGGCGGCGATCGTCGGCGTGCCGCTGGCCGCCGGCGCCGCCGCCTGGGTCGCGCACCGCCTGCGGCGGCGTGAGCTCGCGGCCGCATCGGAGGCGGCGGCGGCATGAGGCTCGACCATCTCGATCTGCTCGAGTCCGAGGCGATCCACATCCTCCGCGAGGCCGCCTCCGAGCGTGAGCGGCTGGCGCTCCTGTTCAGCGGCGGCAAGGACTCGCTCGTCCTGCTGCGCCTCGCCGAGAAGGCGTTCCGTCCCGGGCGCTTCCCCTTCCCGCTCCTGCACGTCGACACGGGGCACAACTTCCCCGAGGTGATCGAGTACCGCGACCGGCGCGTGGCCGAGCTCGGCGAGCGACTGCTCGTCGCGAGCGTGCAGGACTCGATCGACGCCGGCCGGGTGGTCGAGGAGACCGGGCCGCGCGCGTCGCGCAACCGGCTCCAGACGGTCACGCTGCTCGACGCGATCGCCGAGCACCGCCTCGACGCCGTGATCGGCGGCGCGCGCCGCGACGAGGAGCGCTCGCGCGCCAAGGAGCGCGTCTGCTCGTTCCGCGACGCCTCGGGCGGCTGGGACCCGCACCGCCAGCGTCCCGAGCTCTGGGACCTCTACAACGTGCGCGTCTCGGCCGGCCAGCACCTGCGCGTCTTCCCGCTCAGCAACTGGACCGAGCTCGACGTGTGGGAGTACATCCTGCGCGAGGAGCTCGACGTGCCGTCGATCTACATGGCGCACGAGCGCGAGGTGTTCGTCCGCGACGGGCTGCTCCTGGCCGTCGGCCCGCACCTGCAGCGGCTGCCGGACGAGGAGGCGTTCACGGCGAGCGTGCGCTACCGGACGGTCGGCGACATGACCTGCACCGGCGCCGTGCGCTCGACCGCCACCCGGCTCGACGACGTCGTGCG
>JBLNDU010000256.1:0-2553 GCA_050261935.1 Nocardioidaceae bacterium
ACCACCGTGGAGAACGCGCCCTCGAGCCGCGGCACGACGTCGGCGAGCGCGGCCTCGATCGTGTCGGCCTCGTGGGTCGAGAGCAGCGCCGCGATGATCTCCGAGTCGGAGCTGCCCCGGAACGCCACGCCCTGGTCGCTCAGCTGCGCGTGCAGCTCGACGGCGTTGATCAGGTTGCCGTTGTGGGCCAGCGCCAGCTGACGGCGGTCGTCGCGCCAGACGGGCTGGGCGTTCTCCCACGCGGAGGAGCCCGTCGTGGAGTAGCGCACGTGCCCGACCGCCATCTCGCCCTGCAGCGCGCGCAGGTTCTGCTCGTCGAACACCTGCGACACCAGCCCCAGGTCGCGCACGGTCATGATCCGGCCGGCGTCGCTCGTGGCTATGCCGGCCGATTCCTGGCCGCGGTGCTGGAGCGCGTAGAGCGCGAAGTAGGTGAGCCGGGCGACGTCGGACTCGGGCGCGTAGACGCCGAACACGCCGCACTCATCGCGAGGCCCGTCGCGATCCGGGATCGGGTCGTGAGGAGTCAATGGAAGCGGCTCGGGATGGCGCGCTCGCAGGCGTCACGCAGGCGCGCGACCGGAAGGTCGAGGGTACCACCGCGGCTCTCGAGCAGCAGCGCGTCGCCGCCCGTCTCGCCGAGGGGGAGCGCGCCCGGCAGCGCCTCGACCTGCGCCCGCGGCCCGGACACCACGACCCCGCCGGGCCCCTCGCCGAAGAGCGCCGCCTCGCCACCGTCGCCGACCTGCGTGAGGTCGAGTCGGGCGCCGACGCCGCCCGCCATGCAGCACTCCGCGAGCGCGCAGGCGAGCCCGCCCTCGGAGACGTCGTGCGCGGAGGCCAGCGCCCCCGAGCGCGCCGCCGCGCGCACGGCGGCGAGCGCGGCCGCCTGCTCCGCGAGATCCGGCTCGGTAAGCGAGTCGGCCAGCCGCCCGCGCAGCCTCTCGAGCTCGGAGCCGGCGAGCTCCGGGGCGAAGGCGCCGACCAGCGCGACCGCGTGCCGCGGCTCGCCGAAGTCGAGCGCCGGCGCGAGCGCCGCCTCCGGGAGCCGGCCCACCATGCCGACGATCGGCGTGGGGTAGATCGGCCCCTCCGGGCCCTCGTTGTAGAGCGACACGTTGCCGCCCACGACCGGCACGTCGAGCGCGAGGCAGGCGTCGCGCAGGCCTTCGACCGCGCGGGTCAGCTGCCAGGCCACGTGCGGCTTCTCGGGGTTGCCGAAGTTGAGGCAGTTCGTGAGCCCGAGCGGCTCTGCGCCCACGCAGGCGAGGTTGCGCGCGCACTCGAGCACCGCCTCGAGCGCGCCGACGTACGGGTCGCACGCCACCCGCCGCCCGTTGCCGTCGATCGACACCGCTAGCGCCCCGCTGCCGCCGTCGTGGCGCAGCTGCAGCACGGCGGCGTCGGCGGCCGCCGGGCGACGCACCGTGCGCGAGCCCACGAGCGCGTCGTACTGCTCGAACAGCCAGCGCTTCGAGGCCACGTTCTCCGAGCCGAGCAGCGCGAGCAGCGTCGCGTCGAGCGGCGCGTCGTCGGCCAGCCGGCGCCGCGGCTGCGGGTACACGGGCGCAGTGGGCGGCTCCGGCGCGAGCTCGTAGAGCGGGCTGTCGTCCACGAGCGCGTCGACCGGCATGTCGCCCACGAGCTCGCCCGCGTCGAGCACGCGCAGCCGGCGCTCCTCGATCACCTCGCCGATCGGCGTGGCGCGCACCTCCCAGCGCCCGCACACGGCGCGCAGCTCCGCGAGCCGCTGCGGCTCGACCACGCACAGCATCCGCTCCTGCGACTCCGAGACCATCACCTCGAACGGCTCCATGCCGGGCTCCCTGAGCGGCACGCGCGCGACGTCGAGCTCGATCCCGACGCCGCCCTTCGAGGCCATCTCGGACGCCGAGGAGGACAGTCCCGCCGCGCCGAGGTCCTGGAGCGAGCGCAGCGTGCCGGCGGCTACCAGCTCGAGGCAGCACTCGAGCAGCCGCTTCTCCTCGAACGGGTCGCCGATCTGCACGCTCGGCCGCTTGGCGGCGTCCTCCTCGCCGAGCTCCGCGCTCGCGAGCACGGAGGCGCCGCCGATCCCGTCGCGGCCGGTGAGCGCCCCGAGCAGCACCACGAGGTTGCCGACGCCGGCCGCGGCGCTGCGCATGAGCCGCCCGGAGCGGGCGAGGCCCACGCACATGGCGTTCACGAGGCAGTTCTGCTCGTAGGGCTCCTCGAAGAGCACCTCGCCGCCCACGGTGGGCACGCCGATCGAGTTGCCGTAGTGGCCGATCCCCGCCACGGCGTGGTCGAGCAGGTAGCGGGAGCGCTCCGAGTCGAGCTCGCCGAAGCGCAGCGAGTCGAGCACGGCGATCGGGCGCGCGCCGAGCGCGAACACGTCGCGGAGGATGCCCCCCACGCCCGTGGCCGCGCCCTGGAACGGCTCGACGGCGCTGGGGTGGTTGTGGGACTCCACCTTGAAGGCCACCACGAGGCCGTCCCCGACGTCGACCGCGCCGGCGTTCTCGCCCGGCCCCATCACCACGTGCGCGCCCTCCGTCGGGAGCAGCCGGAGCA
>JBLNDU010000257.1:0-7870 GCA_050261935.1 Nocardioidaceae bacterium
GGGCCCGCCCGGGTCGCGGTGCGTCTGCGGTCGGAGCTCGCGCCGTATCTGCGTGACGCGCGCGTTACCTATGGAGTCGTCGCAGCGGTCGTGCTGCTCGTGCTGTTCTGGGGACCCACGGAGGCGACACAGCGCTTCGTCCCGGCGCTGGTGCTGACCGCCTTGCTGTTCGCTGGCGTCGAGACGCTGCGCCGTCAAGTGCGTGCCGAGTTCCCGGACGCGGCGCGTCGCCGTGGCGCCCAGCACTTCAGGGAGCTGCTGGATCGCGCCCGCGGCTTGCTGCGGTCCGACCGCCCGCTCCAAGGCGGCGAGCGGCCGCACGCACCCGCGCGCGATGGCGCGGTCGCTCAGCTCGAGCGCCTCGATCAGCTTCACCGTGTGGGCGGCCTCGACGACGAGGAGTTCCAACAGGCGAAGCACCGCGTGCTGACCACGCTGTGACGAGCGAGTCGCAGTGGCGGTGCTCTCGTGGGATGCAGTCGACCGGCGTCATGTGGTCGAGTCGCATCCGACTCGTGGCCCGGTTGCGCGGGCGAGGGGCGAGGCGACGACGCGCGCGGCGCTCGACGACCGGACGCCGGCCGTGAGTGGCTGGGGCACGCGGGAGCGGCGTACCGCCCCGCTGGCTCCGTCGGAAAGTCTTCGTGGCGGCCTGAAAACAGCGGCGAGGCTCGTGCGTATCGGCGCCCGTCGCCGCGGTCGCTACTCGGGTCCTGCTCGGGTGCATCAGGGCGCTGCGTCGGGTTGCAGCTAAGGCCGGTTGCCGCTTCGTCGGGTTGCTGGAAAGGCCCAGGACGGCGCATAGCGTCCGCATCGAGCGCACTACGAACCGAAGGAGAAGACTCATGTTTCGCGCTTTCATACTCGTCATCTGCGGCTGCGCGGCGATCGCGCTGGCCGCGTGCGGCTCGGACTCCGAGGAGGCGGCGTACTGCAAGCAGCGCGAGGAGCTGCAGACGCAGATCACTCGAATCCGAGACACGGACGTGATCAAGGAGGGCACCAACGTGTTCAGAGCGCGCGTCGATAGCGCGCTGACGCAGGCGAAGAAGCTGTCTGCGAGCGCGGAGAGTGATTTCCGCAGGAGACGCGCGACCTTGATGGCGCGATCAGCGCCGTCAAACGTCGCTTGCCGCGCTCGAGCAGCCGGATCAGCGTCGCGCCGCTTTGGTCAGGCTCCCGGGCCAGCTCGAAGCGGCCGCCGACGCGGGCGACCGCCTGCAGGCGGCCGTGCGGGACAAGTGCGACTGACCTCGTGGTCGCGCGTTCGCGATCGATACTCGTGCGCCTGACGACATGAGCTTGGGCGTCGCGTGCGAGCAGTTCAGGAGACGGCGCCTCGGCCCGCTTCAAACTCGTCGGGAGCGGAGGCCGGGGGGCCGCCGCCGAGGGCGGTCGGCGGGCAAGCGTGCTGAGCGCGTGCAGTGGCTGGGCGAGGCAGGGGAGCGCCAGCCCTAGGCGTCGCCGCAATGGTGCATGGTGATGTAGCAATGGTGGCGATCGAGGTCGCGAGCATCGGATTGGAGTGTCCTCAGAGAAGGTCACCGCCGACGCGAGTCGGGTCTGCGCCGCTACCCGAGCCGGGTGGAGCGGCCGCAACCGGCTTGCATCGGAGCCACCGCCGCGGCGTCGATCCGCACCTCGACTACCCCGTGACTGCGACCGTTCGGCGCGGGCGTGCGGAGGTGCTGCTGTGACGAGTCGCACGCCGGCACCGCGCCCAGGCGCGGCCGCCGCTCTTCGGAATCCGGAGCTGACTGCGCTGCTTCCGGCGGTGCTCGTCTGCACGGCGGAGGGGCGATTACTCGACGCCGATGTGCCGGCGCGGGCGCTGCTGCCGCCGCCGGAGCGCTTCGTCGCGTGGCTCGGGGAGTTGCTGGCGTCGGCCCAGCTGCCGGGCGAGGACGGCGGGCGGGGGTTTGCGGTGGATGCTCACGATCCGGACGTGGAAGGGATCGCAGCGTTGCGGTGGCTGGAGGGGGAGCGGGTGGTCGTCGTGCATCTGCGCGATCCGCTTTCGTCGCCGGCGGCAGGGGAGCTCGCGGACCGCGTGCGCCTGTACGAGGCGGTGCTGGCGACCGGCCCAATCCTGGTGCACGTGTACGACCGCGCGATGAACTCACGCTGGTCGACCGCAAGCCTGCGGCCCGAGCTCGGCTACCAGCCGACCGAGGCGCTCAGCGCCGAGGAGAACTACGCGTTCGTTCACCCGGATGACCTTCCAGCGAAGCGCCTCGACATCGAGCGCGCTTCGACGGACGCGGCGGCGCCGCGGCGGATCCGCGTTCGCAACGCCGAGGGCGAGTGGCGCTGGCTGGCGCTGCTGTCGGTCGACCTGCTCGACGATCCCGCGGTCGGCAGCATCGTTGTGCACGCATGGGACGTCACCGACGAGGTCGCACGCGAGGAGGAGATCGAGGCGGCGCGACAGAGGCTGGCCGCGCTGATCGACACGCTCGAGGAGGCCGTGATCGTCGTGAGCGACGGCGCGGTCTCCTACGCCAACGCGCGCGTGAGCGAGCTGTTTCCGACGGCCGGCGCCCACGACGGGCTGATCGGGCGCCGTGCGGCCGATCTGCAGGAGACGTTCGCGCGGTCGATGGCGGATCCACAGGCGTGGCTCGAGACCGCGCTGCGGGCCGTCGCCGCCGGCGAACCGGTCCGCGGCCGGCTCGTCGAGACGGCGGACGGCCGGATGCTGGAGCAGCACTTCGTCCCGATCCGGGTGGGGGATCGCGAGTCAGGCCGGATGTGGGTCTACCGGGACGTGACCGCCCAGCAGCAGCTGGAGCGGCGCCGCGAGCGCCTGCTGCGGTTGGAGCGCGCGGCACGCCACGCCGCGGAGGAGCAGAACGAGCGCTTGCGCGAGCTCGACGAGCTCAAGACGGGCTTCGTGGCAACGGTCTCGCACGAGCTCCGCACGCCGTTGAGCGCGCTGACGAGCTACCTGGAGCTGCTGCTCGATCCGGCCGGCGAGCCGCTGACGACTGAGCAGCGCATGGTCGCCGAGTCCGCGCAGCGTGGCGCCGCCCGGCTCGCACGGCTGGTGGACGACCTGCTTGTTCTGGCTCGGCTGCAGTCGCGCTCGCTGCGCGTCGACAGGGTCCCGTTCGATGTCGCGGCCGCCGTCGGCGAGGCCGTCGCAGAGGTCGCGAGCAACGCCCCGAGCGAGGTCGAGATCTCGGTCGATGTCGTGCCCGGGCCGGCGGTGTGCGGTGATCGCATGCGGCTGATGCAGATCGTCGCGAACCTGCTCGGCAACGCGGTGAAGTTCGCCGACCGGCGCGTGCGCTGCTCGGCACGGGCCGACGGTGCGCTGTGGGTGGTCGAGGTCGCAGACGACGGGCCCGGCATCCCCGACGAGGAGCTCGAGCGGGTCTTCGAGCCGTTCTTCCGCGGAGGGAACGAGGGGAAGGGCAAGGGAGCAGGGGCAGGGCTCGGGCTAGCGATCAGCTCCCAGCTCGCGAAGCTGCTCGGGGGATCGCTCACGATCGAGAACGCCGACGAGGGTGGAGCCCGTGCCCGCCTGGCGCTCCCGACCGAGCCGTCGCCGGTGGGGGAGACGCTTTGACTGATCCGCACAGACCGAAGGTGCTGGTGATCGAGGACGACGAGGATCTGCGGGGCGCCCTGCAGCTCACGCTGGGCCGCGCCGGCTTGGACGCCGTGCTGCGCGCAGACGGGCGTTCGGGCCTGCGTGCGCTCCACGAGCTGCATCCCCATGCGATCGTGCTGGACATCGGACTGCCGGACCTCGACGGGTGGCAGGTGCTCGAACGCATCCGCGACGTGAGCGACGTGCCGGTGCTGCTGCTCACCGCGCGCAGCATGGAGTTCGACAAGGTCCGCGGCCTGCAGGCGGGCGCCGACGACTACCTCACCAAGCCGTTCGGCAACGCCGAGCTCGTCGCCCGCGTGCACGCGCTGCTGCGTCGGCCGCGGGGGGATGAGGCCGAAGGCGACGACGTGCTCGTCGATGACAGGAGCGGCGTGCGGATGGAGCTGCGCACGCGGCGCGTGCTCGTCGACGGTGAGACGGTCCCCGTCTCGCCGCTGGAGTGGCGGCTGCTGCTGGCGCTCGAGCAGCACCGCGGTCAGGTGCTGTCGGCCGAGCAGCTGCTCGAGCTGGCCTGGAACGACCCAATCGGCGCGAGCCCGGAACGCGTGAAGTTCGCGGTGCTGCGGCTGCGGCGCAAGCTCGGCCGGGCGGGCCGGCACATCGAGAACGTGCGCGGCTTCGGCTACCGGATCTGAAGCCGCCGCGGCAGCGCCACCGAGCTGCAACCGAGGCGCACCAGATTAGGCACTGCGTGCCCCGACCATGGAGCCGTAACCGCAGGGACCGGAAAGGGATGTTCCATGGCGAAGATCGTCGCGTTCAGCGTCCCGTCGCTCGCCGACGGCGACAAGGCCCTCGATGAGCTCGACGTCGCGGTCGACGTCAAGGACGTCGCGCTCGTCTACAAGGACGACAGAGGGCGGGTGAAGGTCCGCCAGACCTCCGACGTCACAGCCGGGAAGGGCGCCGTCCGCGGTGCGCTGCTCGGGACCGCCGTCGGGCTCTTCGCCGGGCCCGTCGTGGGAGTGGCAGCCGGAGGCGCGGCCGGCGGCGGCGCGCTGGCCGCGCTCGGCGACCGCGGCGTCGACAACAAGCTGATGAAGCTCGCGGGCGAGCAGCTCGAGGCCGGACACGGCGCGGTGTTCGTGATGGCCGAGGACGCCAAGGCAGACGCGCTCGCCGCTCGGATCCGCCGGCTGTCGAACCTCAAGCAGTACGACGGCGAGATCACCGTCGGCGACTTCCCCGCAGACGCGCAGAAGCTCGTCAAGGAACAGATCGAGGCCGATAACGCGGCCTGACCGCCACTCGGCTCGCGGGCGCCGAGACGGCCGCTCGCGAGCCGCCGCGCCCAACTCGCGTCCACGCAGCTATCGCCAGCAACCCGTCGAGCAACACAGAAGGTGATGACATGACCAGCCCGCCGCGAGCCCGCGACTTCCTGCCCAAGGGTCGCCTGGAGGCGTTCGCCGACGGCGTCCTGGCGATCGTGATCACGATCCTCGTGCTCGAGCTCAAGGTGCCCGAGACGGCGGCCGGCCAAAGCCTGCTCGAGGCGCTCGGAGACGAATGGCGGTCGTTCGCGGGCTACCTCATCAGCTTCGTCTTCGTCGGCGGCGTCTGGATCGCCCACTCCAACGCCACGCGCCTGATCGCGCGCGGCGACGCGATCCTCTTCCGGCTCAACCTCCTGGCGCTGTTCTTCGTCTCGCTGCTGCCCGTTCACGACGTCGCTAATGACCACGCATCTCGGCGAGGGCGGCGAGGGCGTCGCCGTCGCGATCTACGGCCTCGACCTGTTCATCGCCTCGCTGACGCTCAGCGCGTTCATCGGCTACGCGGCCTCGAAGCCGGACCTCGTCGCCGACGAGATCGCCGACAACGAGCTGACTGCGACCCTGCGCCAGCGCCGCGGCCTGCTCTCCGCGCAGGGCGTCGCCACGCTCGTCGCCTTCCTGCTCCCGAACGTCGCCGTGCTGCTCTACCTGCTCAGCGGCGTCGCGTTCATCGTCGCGCCGCTGTTCCTGGCACGCCACAGCCGCCGTGGCGGCACGCCCGCGACGCCGGCGACGACCGGCCTGGCCGCGAAGGAGACCCATGCCCACCGCACTTGAGCTCGCCGCCCCGGCCGCAGAACAGCGCGCGACGGGGCGCGAGCGGCGCCGCGACGTCCCGCGTAGCGCCCACGCCGGCTGGAGCCCACCGGCCGGCCGTCCCGACCCCCTCGCGACGATCGAGGCCGAGGACGCCGGCCGCGTGCCCGACCTAGTCCCGATCCGTCACGCCCGAATGGCGACTTCGCCGTTCGCGTTCCTGCGCGGCTCGGCAGCCGTCATGGCCGCCGACCTCGCGACCACCCCGTCGAGCGGCATCGTCGTCCAGTCCTGCGGCGACTGTCACCTGTCCAACTTCGGCGTTTTCGCGACCCCGGAGCGGCGACTGATCTTCGACATCAACGACTTCGACGAAACGCTGCCCGCGCCGTTCGAGTGGGACGTCAAGCGACTGGCCGCGAGCTTCGTCGTCGCCGCGCGCAGCCTGGGCGCGACCGGCGAGGACGCGCTGCGCCCGGCGCTGCGGGCGACGGCGAGCTATCGCAACCTGATGCGGCGCAACGCCCGCACGCCGATGCTGGACGTCTGGTACCAGAGCATCCCGGTCGACGCGGTCCTCGAGGCCGTCCTGCCGAGCGCCGGGCGCCGGGCGCGGCGCGACACGGCCAAGCGGCTGCGGAAAACACGCAGCCGCACCAACCTCGGAGCCCTGGAGCGCTTCGCGCAGCGCACCGAGGACGGCTGGCGCATCCTGCCGGAGCCCCCGCTGGTCGTCGCCTACGAGCGCACCGAGGACGCCGACGAGGCGCTGCGGCGTCTCTTCGACGGTTACGCCGACACGCTGCCGCCCGACCGCCGCCTGCTGTTCTCGCAGTATCGCCTGGCGGACTTCGCGCGCAAGGTCGTGGGCGTCGGCTCGGTCGGCACCGAGGCCTTCATGTTCCTGTTCATCGGCCCGCAGGGCGACGACCCGCTCTTCCTCCAGCTCAAGCAAGCGCAAGCCTCCGCGCTCGCGCCGTACGTGGAGGTGCCGGTCCCGGCGAACGAAGGCCGGCGGGTGGTGGAGGGCCAGCGGTTGATGCAGGCCGCCAGCGACGTCTTCCTTGGCTGGGCCCGCGGCGGACCGAACCGCGACCAGGAGTTCTACGTCCGCCAGCTGCGCGACATGAAGGGCTCGGCCGAGATCGAACGGATGCGGCCGGCCGAACTGGACGTCTACGCAGCCTTGTGCGGCGCTGCGCTCGCGCGCGCCCACGCCCGCTCCGGACAGGCGGCAGCGATCGCGGGCTACCTCGGCAAGGGCGACGCCTTCGACCGCGCGATCGCCGCGTTCGCCGCCGACTACGCCGACCAGACCGAGCGCGACCACGCCGCACTCACCGACGCGATCGCCGAGGGGCGCCTCGACGCGCGGGAGGCCTGACGGCCTTTCGCGAGAGCGCAGCGATGCCACGGATCCCGGACCGCCTTGCCGCAGCGCGCCAACGGCCGCTCGTCCGCGACGCTGTGGAACGCGGCATCGAAGCGCGCCTGATCGACACCGCGCTCGCAATGGCATCGCGGCTGTTCGTCGCCGTCATCCCGCTCGCACTCCTGGTCACCGCCCTGCTGCCGGCCGGCGAGACGTTCGCCGACCGCCTCGTGAGCGGGCTGCAGCTCGAGGGGCAGGGGCGTGCGGCCGCCGAGCAGCTGTTCGCGGCGTCCGACACGGTGCGTGCGGGCATGACGGTGGCCACCGTCATCGTGATCGCATACTCCGTGGTGAGCTGCGGCGGCGTCCTGCAGCGCATGTACATCGCGGCATGGCGCCTCGAGGCGTCGGTCGAGGGGCGGTTCTGGATCGACATGCGCGCCCGCGCGAGCTGGGCGATCGGGTTCCATGCTCTACGTCGGCGCGACGTTCGCCCAGCCCGACGCGTCCGGCCATTGGTGGTCGGCCGCGCTGCGCGATGTCGCGCGGACGGCCGTCGCGATCGCCTTCTTCGCGTGGACGCCGTACGTGCTGCTAAACCGGCGCGTCGCGGCCCGCCGCCTGCTACCCACCGCGCTGATCGGCGCGGTCGCGCTGGGCGTCGTGACCGCCGTCGCGCCGCTCTACGTCTCGCAACTGGCCAGCGTGAGCGCCGAGCGCTACGGACTCGTCGGCTTCGCCTTCGCGTTCCTGACGTGGCTGTTCGCCCAAGCCGTGCTCATCGCCGCCGCCGCCAGTTCGCGCCGGGCAAATCGGTGCGGCCGACGGAACCTGCAAAGATCAGGT
>JBLNDU010000258.1:0-6345 GCA_050261935.1 Nocardioidaceae bacterium
GGGCGCGTGTCGACGAGCTGCTCGAGCTCGTGTCACTCGACCCGAGCGACACGCGCGACCGCTACCCGGCTCAGCTCTCGGGCGGTCAGCGCCAGCGCGTCGGCGTGGCGCGCGCGCTCGCCGTCGACCCGCCGCTGATGCTGATGGACGAGCCGTTCGGCGCGATCGACCCGATCAACCGTGAGCGGCTCCAGAACGAGTTCCTGCGCCTGCAGCGCGAGATCCGCAAGACGATCGTGTTCGTCACGCACGACATCGACGAGGCGATCAAGATGGGCGACCGGATCGCGGTGATGCGCCAGGGCGGGCGGCTCGAGCAGTACGCGCCGCCGGCCGAGCTCCTCATGCGCCCGGAGACGAGGTTCGTCGAGCACTTCGTGGGCGCCGACCGCGCGCTCAAGCGGCTCTCGCTGCAGCGCGTGCGCGACGTGGACCTGTGGCGCGCGCCGGTCGTCCGCCTCGGTGAGCCCGTGCGCGAGGCGCGGGCGAAGATCTCGGAGGCCGACCTCCCATACCCGCTGCTCGTCGACGGCGAGCGCCGCCCGCTCGGCTGGCTGTCGGAGAGGGCGCTCCGGGGCGAGCGGGTGGAGCACGAGCTGCTCACGGACGCGCAGCCCGTGGTCGAGCTGGACGACGTGCTCCGAGACGCGCTCTCCGACCTGCTCCAGAACGAGACGCAGTACGGGCCCGTGGTCGACGAGCACGGAGCCGTGGTCGGCGTGCTCTCGATCGAGATCCTCGGCCAGGCGCTTCGGACCGACCCCGAGCGCGTCCCGCACGGCGCCGACGGAGCGCTCGCAGCCGGATGATCGCGCCGCTCGGCCAGCTCAGGCTGCACGAGCGGGCGGACTCGTGCGTCTCGGACAACGGCTTCTGTCCCGACTGGATCGCCCACAACCTCGACCGCTACGTCGACCCGTTCCTCCAGCACCTCTACCTCACGGTCGTCTCGGTGGCGATCGGCTTCGCGATCGCCTTCGGGCTCGCGCTGCTCGCCTACCGCCGGCGCGCGCTCGTCGGGCCGATCACGAACGTCACGGGCATCCTCTACACGCTGCCCAGCGTCGCCGTGTTCTTCATGCTGCTGCCGGTCACGGGCCGCGGGAACACGACGGCCATCATCGCGCTCGTCGCGTACACGCTCCTGATCATCTTCCGGAACGTGCTCACCGGGCTCGACTCGGTCGCGCCCGAGACGAGGGACGCGGGCCGCGGCATGGGGCTCACCGACGGGCAGCTCCTGTGGCGCGTCGAGGTCCCGCTCGCGCTGCCCGAGATCCTGGCAGGACTTCGGATCGCCACGACGACGACCGTCGGGCTCGCCACGCTCGCGTTCTTCGCCGGCGCCGGCGGGCTCGGCGGCGAGATCTTCGCCGACATCAACTTCAAGTCGAACGTCGTCGTGGCGGGCGGGCTCGCCGTGCTGCTCGCCGCCGCGCTCGACGGGCTGATCCTGCTCGCCCAGCGGGCCGCGACCCCGTGGACGAGGGCGGCGCGCTCATGAGCGTGACGCTGGCGGTGCTGGGCGACTTCGGCGACGCGATCGACTTCATCTTCCGCGCGCGCGAGTCGCGCGCCGGCGGCGCCGAGGTCGGCGGCTCGCAGTTCCTCGAGCTGGGCTGGGAGCACGTCAAGCTGAGCGTCGCGGCGATGGCCGCGGCGTGCGCGGTGTCGCTGCCGCTCGGGCTCTGGCTGGGCCACATCGGCAGGGGCGAATTCCTCGCCACGAGCGTCTCGAACGTGGGCCGCGCCGTGCCGAGCCTCGCGCTGATCGCCTTCTTCGTCGCGTATCTCGGCGTCGGCTTCACCAACGTCACCGTCGCGCTCGCGCTGCTGGCGATCCCGCCCATCCTGACCAACGCGTATGTGGGCGTGCGCCAGGTGGACCGCGACGCGATCGACGCGGCGCGCGGGGTAGGCATGACGGGCGCCCAGATCGTGCGCCGGGTGGAGCTGCCGATGGCGCTGCCGCTGATCTTCGGCGGCATCCGCACGTCGGCGGTGAACGTGGTTGCCACGGCCACGATCGCCCCGCTCGCCGGCGTCGTGACGCTCGGCGATCCGATCATCAACGTTTCGACGTACGGCGACGAGGGGAGGCTCGCGGCCGCGATCGTGGTCGCCGCCCTCGCCGTCGCCACCGAGCTCTCCCTGGGCGCGCTGCAACGCGCGGCGACCCCGCGCGGACTGAAGCTCGAGGCCGGTCGCCCCCGGCGCCGGCTCCCGTTCACGACCAGGAGGAGGGAACTCGTCACATGAAGAGGCACGGCTGGATCGCCCTGCTCGTCGCGCTCGCGCTCGCGGGGCTCGCGCTCGCCGCGTGCGGAAGCGACGACGACGGCGGCGGCGGCGGCTCGCAGACGTCCGGCGCTCAGCAGTCGGGGATCAAGAGGAACTCGGCCAACGCGTCGACGAGCATCACTGTCGGCTCGAAGAACTTCACCGAGCAGAGGGTGCTCGGCGAGATCTACGCGCAGGCCCTCGCCGCCGCCGGCTACAAGGTGAAGACCGAGCTCAACCTGGGCGACGAGAAGATCGCGCTCAAGGCACTCGAGACGGAGCAGATCGACGCCTACCCCGAGTACACCGGCACCGCGCTGCTGTCCTTCTTCGGCTTCAAGGCGAGCGAGCTGCCGAAGGATCCGCAGAAGGCCTACCAGGAGGTGAAGGCCAACTTCGCGAAGCGTGGCATCGAAGCGCTCCCGCCCACGCCGTTCACGAGCTCGAACGAGGTGGCGGTCACGCGCGCGACGGCCAACAAATACGGGCTCAAGAAGATCTCGGACCTGTCGAAGGTCGCGAGCAAGCTCACCCTGTACGGGTCGCCGGAGTGCCGCCAGCGGCTCGACTGCCTGCTCGGGCTGCAGCAGGTCTACGGGCTCGAGTTCAAGAAGTTCGTGCCGGTCGCGGTCGACCTGCGCCACGAGGTGCTGCGCAAGGGCCAGGCCGACGTCTCGATCGTATTCACCACCGACCCGCAGATCAAGCGCAACGACGAGGTCCTGCTCGAGGACGACAAGGGCATGTTCCCGCCCTACAACTCCACGCTCCTCGTGCGCGACGAGGTGGCGCAGAAGGCCGGGCCCGATCTGCGGGACGTGGTCACCCAGGTGAACGAGGGGCTCACCGTGCCCGCGATGCAGGAGCTGAACGCGCGCGTCGACCTCGACAAGAAGACGCCGACGGTGGTCGGGCGGGAGTACCTGCAGGAGACGGGGCTGATCGAGTAAGCGCGGCCCGCAGAGCGCGCCGGCGCCGGGGCCCGCCGCCCCGGCGCCGGTACGCTCGGGCGCGGATGCTCCCGCCGCTGCGCTACGAGGACGGCGCGCTGCTCGTGCTCGACCAGCGGCGCCTGCCGGCCGAGGAGTCCTGGCTGCGCTGCGAGAGCGCTGAGCAGGTGGCCGAGGCGATCCGCACGCTCGCCGTGCGCGGCGCGCCGGCGATCGGGCTTGCGGCGGCGTACGGGCTCGCGCTCGGCATGCGGGAGCCGGGCGCCGATCTCGACGCCGTGGCGGCGCTCCTGCTCGCCACCCGGCCGACAGCGGTCAACCTCCGCTGGGCGCTCGAGCGCGGGCGCGCCGCCTGGCGCGCGGCGCTCGATGCTGGGGACGCGCGGCCCGCCGACGCGCTGCTCGAGCTGGCCCGCGGGCTCGAGCGCGACCAGCTCGGCGCCGACCGCCGCCTGTCCGAGCTCGGCGCCGCGCGGCTCCCCGACGCCGCGCGCGTGCTCACCCACTGCAACACGGGGCCGCTCGCCACGGGCGGGTACGGCACGGCGGTGGGCGTGCTGCGCGCCGCCCACGCCGGCGGGCGGCTGCGCCAGGCCTGGGTGAGCGAGACGCGCCCGCTGCTTCAGGGCGCCCGCCTCACCGCCTGGGAGCTCGCGCGCGAGGGGATCCCGTTCCGTGTCGTGACCGACGCGAGCGCGGGCGCGCTGATGGCGCGCGGGGCGGTCGACGCCGTCGTCGTCGGCGCCGACCGCGTGGCCCGCAACGGCGACGTGGCGAACAAGATCGGCACCTACCCGCTCGCCGTGCTGGCGCATCGACACGGGCTCCCCTTCTACGTGGCGGCGCCGGTCTCGACGCTCGACCCCGACACCGAGAGCGGCGCGCAGATACCGATCGAGGAGCGCGACGCGTGCGAGGTGCTCGAGCTCCTCGGCCGGCGGCTCGCGCCCGAGGGCGCCGCCGCCTACAACGCCGCCTTCGACGTCACGCCGGCGGAGCTCGTGAGCGCCGTGTTCACCGAGGCCGGCGTGCTCGAGCCGCCCTACGAGCGGGCGATCACCGGTGCCGTCCGCGGCTGAGGTCGTGCGGGCGGCGCGCGCGGCGCAGGCCGGCGGGCTCGTGGTCGGCACCTCGGGCAACGCCAGTGCGCGCGACGGCGAGCGCGTGCTGATCACACCCGCGGCGCTCCCGTACGACGAGATGGAGCCCGTCGACGTCGTGGCGCTGTCGCTCGACGGCGCCGTGCTGTCCGGTGCGCGCGAGCCCTCGAGCGAGCGGCGCCTGCACCTCGCGATCTACCGCGCGCGCCCCGAGGCGGGCGCGGTGGTGCACACCCACAGCGTCCAGGCAACCGCATGGAGCTACCTGGGCGCGGAGCTCGACACGGGCAGCGAGGAGCTCGAGGCGGTGGTGGGCGGCACGGTTCGAACCGCGCCCCACGCGCCGAGCGGCAGCGAGGCGCTCGCCGAGGGCGCGGTGCGAGCGCTCGAAGGCAGGCGCGCCGCCCTGCTCGAGCGCCACGGCGTCGTCGGGATCGGCGACTCGCCCGCCGCCGCGCTCGCGGTCTGTCAGGTGGTCGAGCGCCAGGCGCAGATCGCCTGGCTCGTGCGCGGGGCGACCCGCCCGTGACCGACGCCGAGCGCCTCCTCTCGCGCGCCCGCCGGCCGCTCGTGCTCGGCATCGGCGGTGGCGGCGACGTGGTCGGCGCGCTGGCCACCGCGGAGGCCTGCCGCCTCTACCACGACGCCCATCCCGTCGTGGGCGGCGTGAGCTGGGAGCGGCGGCCGATCGACCCCTCTCCCGGACCGCGCCGCGAGGACGAGATCGAGGGCTGCCGGCGCCTGGCCCCCGGCGTGCTCGCGGCCGGACCCGACGCGCGCGTCAAGGGCCGCGACGTGCGCTTCGCCGAGGGGCGCGTGGCCGAGCTGCTCGGCGAGGAGACCGTGCTCGTCGATGCCACGCGGGGCTCCGCCACGATCGCCCGCGGCCTGTCCGCCGCCGCCGCCGGGCTCGGCTGCGACCTGCTCCTGTTCGTCGACGTAGGCGGCGACGTGCTCGGCCACGGCGACGAGCCGGGGCTCGCGAGCCCGCTCTGCGACGCCGTGCTGCTCGCGGCCGCCTCGCTCATCGATGGCGCCGACGGCGCGCCGCCCGTGCTGGGTGGGATCTTCGGGATCGGCTGCGACGGCGAGCTCACCGCGGCCGAGGTCGCCGAGCGGCTCGCCGAGGTGGCCGCGGCGGGTGGGCTGGCCGGCGCGCGCGGGCTCACGCCGGCGGTCGTCGAGCGGCTCGAGGCGGCCGTCGCGGCCGTGCCGACCGAGGCGAGCGCGCAGGCGCTGCGCTGCTTCCGAGGCGAGCGCGGGCGCGTCGCGATCCGCGACGGGCTGCGCACCGTCGAGCTGTCGCCGCTCGGGGCCGCCACGGTCTTCTTCGACGTCGGCGCGGCGCTCCGCTCGGCGGCGCGGCTGGCGCTCGCGGTGCGCGGCGCCGCCGACCTGGAGGCCGCGAACGACGCGCTGCACGGGCTCGGCATCCGCACGGAGCTCGACCGCGAGCGCCGGCCCCCCGGCGCGCTTCCCTGACGGCCGTGCGCTGCGCCACGGGCGGGCGGGTGGCGGCGGCCCTCGCGGCCGTCTTCGGCTAGGCTCACGCCGCCCGACCCCGAACCGACGGCACATGAAGCTATCCGTCCCGAAGGAACGCACCGAGGGCGAGCGCCGCGTGGCGCTGGTGCCCGAAGTGGTGCAGCGGCTAGCGCGCACCGGCCTCGACATAGTCGTCGAGTCCGGCGCCGGCGCGCAGGCGCACCAGCTCGACGCCGACTACGAGCGCGTCGGCGCCACCGTGGACGCCTCGGGCGGCCTGTCCGGCGACGTCGTCGCCAAGGTGGCCGCGCCCACCGCCGACGAGATCGCGAGCCTCAAGCAGGGCGCCGTCGTGATCGGCTTTCTGCAGCCGCTCACGAACAGCGAGACGGTGCGCGCGCTGGCCGATGCCGGCGTCACGAGCTTCGCGATGGAGTCGATCCCGCGCATCACGCGCGCGCAGTCGATGGACGCGCTCTCCTCGCAGGCCACGGTGGCCGGCTACGCCGCCTCGCTGATCGCCGCCCGCA
>JBLNDU010000259.1:0-7194 GCA_050261935.1 Nocardioidaceae bacterium
GCCCCGCAGGGCGGCGGCGCGCGTGGCCGTGCAGGCGAAGTGAGGTCCCGTCACGGCGCTCGAGCCCATGCGGATCCTCATGACCACCCGAGGCAGCGCCGGCCACCTCCTGCCCCTCGCGCCGATCGCACGTGCCTGTGCCCAGGAGGGACACGAGGTCACGGTCGCGGCGCAGCGCCAGCATCGGGCGAACGTCGAACGGGCGGGGCTGCCTTTCTCACCGGTTGGCGATCCGCCCGAGCACGAGTGGATGCCGCTGATGGACGACTTCGCGCAGCTCGACGTAGATGCGGCCCATGCGAGGATGATCGGCGACTTCTTCGCCGGGATCGACACGCGCGCGGGGCTGCCCGCGCTGCTCGAGATCGTCGAGCGCTGGAGGCCCGACGTCATCGTGCGCGAGAGCTGGGAGTTCGCCTCGACGATCGCCGCCGAGCTGCACGAGATCCCGCTCGCGCGTGTCGGGCTCGGGCTGTCGTCCCTCGAGGACCTCTCGGCCCGACTGGCCGCGCCCTTCGTCGACCAGGCCCGTGAGACCGCGGGACTGCCCTCCGACCCGGCCGGTGACCGGCTCCGGGACGCACCGCACCTCACCTTCACCCCGGAGGACCTCGACGGTCCGCGCGCGCCCCGGGTCCACCGCTTCCGGACCGAGGCGCCCGCGGCCGTCCAACCTCTGCCGGACTGGTGGCCGGGCAACGACGGTCCGCTCGTCTACCTGAGCTTCGGCTCGGTGGCCGCGGGCGCGCACCTGCCCTACTTCCCGACGCTCTATCGGGCCGCGATCGACGCGCTCGCTTCGCTGCCCGTCCGCCTGCTCGTCACGATCGGCGAGGACCGCTACCCGGAGGAGCTCGGCGAGTGGCCCGCCAACGTCCACGTCGAGCGCTGGGTCCCGCAGGACGCGGTGGCGCCGTACGCCGAGGCGATCGTCTGCCACGGTGGCTACGGCTCGACCCTCGGCGCGCTCGCCCACGGCGTGCCGGTCGTCATCATGCCGCTGTTCAGCGGCGATCAATGGGCCAACGCGGACGCGGTGGCCCGCGCGGGCGCCGGCATCGCCCTGGATCGGGAGCGAGGAACGCGTCGCGTCCTGGGCCTACCCGGCGCCGCCACGATCGAGGAGTTGCCCGCAGCCGTCGGACGCGCGCTCGAGGAAGCCGCCTACCGAACCGCGGCGGAACGCATCGCCGACGCCATGAGCGCGCTGCCGCCGGTCGACGCCGCAGTTCAGGTTCTGGCGACGGTCGCCGGGCGCTCAAAGGGCGCTTGACAGCCTCGGCTCGGCCGCCCCGCGCGCGCCGTGTGCCGCTACTGACCCTGTGGCTCGAGCACGAACACGTAGCGCTTGCCGCTCCGGCGCCGGTAGCTCTCGAGCGGGGGCCACTGCTCGAGCAGCTGCGGCCAGTAGCGATCCGCCTCGGGCTCCGTCGCGAGGCGCGCGCGGTAGCGCGCCGTCCCGTGGCCGATCTGAACGGTCGCCTCGGGATTGGCGATCAGGTTGAGCGGCCACGCGGCCGGGCGTTTGCGCATGCCGAAGTTCTCGGAGGTGACGACCAGGGAGTCGCCGTCGCGGACATAGAGGATCGGCGTCGTCCGCGGCAGGCCGGTCTTGCGGCCGGTGGTCGTGATCAGCAGCCAGTTGAACAGCGGAATCACCGCCGAGCTGATCCGCCCTCCCGAGAGCCGGTAGATCAGGCGGTCGCTGTGCGCGAGCCCGTAGCGGACGAAATAGGCGAATCCGCGCGTGTGCCCGACGCGCCTCCAGATCTCCTTGTAGCGATTCGCGATGTCCATCGCGCGAAGTTAGTCGCCGGCCGAGCGGCGTGCAACGCACGTGACGCCCAGGTGGAGCGGCGATGAGTTCCCCTGCCTGCGGTCGTCTAGGGAGGAGGATCCGTTGTCCAGAAGGCCCTCGCGCCCACAAGAGGAGGCAGCGCCATGCAGCAGAAGATCGTCCCGAACCTTTGGTTCGACACCGAGGCCGAGGCGGCGGCCGAGTTCTACACCTCCGTCTTCAGTAACTCGCGCATCGTCAGCGTCGCCCGCTACACCGAGGCCGGGCCGCGAGAGGCCGGCACGGTGATGACGGTGGAGTTCGAGCTCGAGGGTCAGCGCTTCGTCGGCATCAACGGCGGTCCCGAGTTCAAGTTCGACGAGGCCGTGTCCTTCCAGATCAGCTGCGAGACCCAGGACGAGATCGACTTCTTCTGGGAGCGGCTGTCGGAGGGCGGCGAGGAGGGGCCGTGCGGCTGGCTCAAGGACCGCTTCGGCCTGTCCTGGCAGGTCACGCCGACCGGAATGGACGAGCTGTTCGACGATCCGGACCCGAAGCGCGCGGAGCGCGCCATGCGGGCGATGCTCGGGATGCGCAAGCTCGACATCGCCGCGCTGCGCAGCGCGGCGGACGGCGTCCCGGCGACCTGACGGGGCGCTGAGTCGAGGGGCAGGGGGTCAGCCGTCGGCGCGGGTGGCGATCCCCGGGTAGTCGAGGACGAGGCCGGCCTCGTCGTAGACGAGCTCGCAGCGGAAGTCGAAGGCGGGCGCCGTGTACTCGTAGCGCCGCAGGCCGCCGCCATCGTCGATGCGGGCATAGCGCTGCTCGAGGCGCTCCACGCGGAGGTCCAGCGCGCGCACGTACGCAGCCGGTGCCTCCGCACGGTCGCCCGGCTCGAGGCCGAGCCGATTCATCGGAAAGGCGTTCGTCAGCGACGACGACTCGAGGTCCACGTCGAGGCAGCCGTCGAGGTGCCGGGCCGAGCGACCGTCCACCAGCCAGCTCCCCGCGCCGTCGCCCGCGAGCGTGACCTCGCGCCTGCCGTGCCTCGACCGCCCGGACACCTGCGCCGAGCGGGTGCGCCAGCACTCGTCGAGCTCGATCCGAAAGCGGACCGCGAACGGCTCGCCGTCCTCGACCGCCGCCGTGTGCCCCTCGACACGCAGCCCTCCGTCCCGCGCCTCGAGGAACGCGACCTCGAACCCGTTGCGTGCGCCGACGTGCCGCCAGGCGGCGAACGACGGCAGACGAGAGCCGTGGCGCACGTCGTTCACGCAGCCTGCTCGGCCCGCGCGGGGCGCCCTCAGCGGATGCGCTGCTCCGGCGCGAGGGCCGCGCGCATCGCCTCGGCGCAGAGCTGCTCGAGCGGGAGCAGCATCCCGCGCAGCAGGGCGACCGGCTCGCGATCCTCGTCGCGGATCCAGTCGGATTCGTCTCGAGTCTCGACGAATCGGGTGATGGCGCACCGGTACACGGACAGCCGCCCCGGGCGAAGGGCGATCGTCCGCAGGCCGTGCCCCCTGGCGCGCTCGCGCAGCTCATCGGCCAGCGCGGTGAGCTCGCGCAGCTCGAGCACCTCGTCCGCCGACATGGCGGACGTCCTGAAGCGCTCGACGCCCGTGGCCGCGATCGCGTGCGCCGACGCCGCCGCCTCGCGCTCGTCGAGGTCGAAGCAGGCGAACACCACGATCTCGCCGTCGATGTGCCTGGAGATGTCGATGCGGGCTCGCTCCATGCCTCTCTGAAAACTTAGACGCGTTGCCCGCGTTGCGCTCCGGTTCCGCCGATCGGGCACGTCGGCATGGTCGAGCGGGCGCGGCGCGGCGCTCGCGGCCCTTTCGAGGTTAGGCTTCTGCCGGTCGCCGTTCCGAGGCCCCAGCGCCCGGCCGCGAGCCGGAGCCGATGCGATGACGCTCGCCGCGATCACCGGATACGACATCTCGCTGTTCCTGCACATCACCGCGGTGGTGGTCGGGCTCGGAGCGACGTTCGCCGAGTCGATCGCCTTCCCCGTGGCGATGAAGCTCGACAAGCGGCACCTGCCCTACGTGCACGCGCTGCAGCTCGCGATCAACCGCTGGCTCGCCACGCCGGCGCTCGCCGTGATCCTCGCCACCGGCATCTACCAGACGGCGGACGGGAACTGGAGCTTCGGCGCCTTCTGGATCAGCGCCACGTTCGTGATCCTGATCGCGCTGGGCGGCCTGCTCGGCGCCTACCTGATTCCCACGGACCGGCGCCTCGGCCGGATGGTGAGGCGCGAGATCGCCGCCGCCGGCCCGGATGAGGTGACGCTGTCCGAGGACTACCAGCGCGGTGCGCGGACCGAGGGCCTGGTCGGGGCGGTCGCCGGCGCGCTCGTCGTCGTGGCGGTATTCCTCATGGTCGTGAAGCCCGGCGCCTGAGCCCCCGTGGACGCCTTCCTCGCCATCGCGAGCAGGCGGGAGGTGCGCTCGTACGCCGAGCGCCCGCTTCCCGACGACGTGGTGCGCCGCATCCTCGAGGCGGGGCGCGTCAGCGGAAGCTCGCGCAACCGCCAGCCGTGGCGGTTCGTCGTGCTCGACGACGAGCTCGCGAAGCGCGCCGCGGAGACCGTCTACGCGCCGGCCAACCTGCGCGGCGCCGCGCTCGTCGTGGCGATCGCAGTGCGCGGGGGCGGACCGGTGGCCTTCGACGCGGGCCGCGCGGCGCAGAACATGATGCTCGCCGCCTGGAACGACGGCGTCGGCTCCTGTCCGAACGGCGTGGCGGACCACGACGCGCTGGCGCGGCTGCTCGAGCTCGCCGACGACGAGCGCGTCGTGATCCTGCTCTCCTTCGGCTATCCCGCCCGCCGGGTCCGGCCCGAGCGGCGCTCGCCCGAGGCGTGGCTCGCCCGCGCCGACCGCAAGCCGTTCGACGAGGTCGTCCGGCGCGCGTAGCTCGGCTCGCCCCGAGCTACTTGAGCGCGTCGCGCGCCGCCGACGTCAAGGCCTTGCTGACGTCGCGGAGGAAGTTCGCCTGCGTGGTGGCGACCTTCGAGACCCACTCGATGTCGCTCGAGCCGGGCACGCGCTCGATCGTGTCGGCGATCGCCTTGAGCGTCGACTCGTAGAGGTCGAGCGTCCCGCGCCCGGCGCGCTTGCCGGTCTCGATGATGCGCTCGTTGAGCTCGCGGATCCGCTCGCCCGCCCCCGCGTCGACCTCGGCGGGCTTCGCCGCGGCGGGCTTCGCCGCGGCCGCCGCGCGCGTGGTACGGGCGCGCGCGCCCTGGCTGCGCGAGCCGCCTGCCGTCGACTTGGTTGACCGCGTTCCGGCGCCCGTGCGCCGCGTCTGCTTCCTTGGCTGGGGCATCTTCTGTCTCCCTGGTTCCGTCGAGACAAGCGCGACCCTAGTCGCCGCCGAGCGCGCGCGCAAGCGAGCGGCCTCGCCTGGGCGCGCGCTCTCAGGCGATCGGCTCGAGCGACGCGTGGAGGATGATCTCCGCGCCCGCGAGGAGCTTCGAGACCGGGCAGCCCTCCTTCGCGGCGTGGGCAGCGTCCAGGAACCCACCCGTGTCGATGCCGCGCACGCGTGCGCGCGTGACGAGCTCCACCTGTGTGATCTCGAAGCCGCCGTCGCGCGCGTTGAGCGACACGCGGGCGTCGGTGTGCACGTCCTCGGGCGGTGAGCCGCGCTCGGCAAGCTCGTTCGCCAGCGCCATGCTGAAGCAGCCGGCGTGCGCCGCGCCGATCAGCTCCTCCGGGTTGGTGCCCTGCCCCTCCTCGAAGCGCGACTTGTAGGTGTAGGCCCCCGTGTAGGCGCCCGAGCCGAAGCTCATGGTGCCCTTGCCCTCGGTCAGCGAGCCGCTCCAGTCTGCGCTCGCGCTGCGTGTTGGCATCCCATCCCTCCTGATCGCGGTGGTACGCGGGCGCAGGCATGATCGCAGCGCCGCGCGTGTCGTCGCCAGTCGCCTCGCGGCGGCGCCCGCGAGCCGGGCCCGCGCGCGGCGCGGCGCCGGCGCCTCAGACGGTGGGCAGCAGCCCGGCGGCGACCGTGTCGTTCGTCTCCGGGTCGATCAGGATGAACGACCCGGTCGTGCGGTTCTCGCCGTACGGGTCGGTGACGAGCGCCTCGCCCGTGCGCAGGCGCACGCGGCCGAGGTCGTTGAGCGCCAGCTGCCCGGCGTCCTCGGGGCGGAGCGTCGCGAGGTCGAGCCGGTCGAGGATCGCGGCCACGTCGGCGTAGGTGGTGCGCGTGCCGTGCTTGAGCGCGAGCCGCTCGCCCCGGTGGAGCGGGCGCTCCGCCATCCAGCAGAGCGTGGCCTTGAGCTCCCGGCGCGGCACGGGCGGGCGGCCCGGTCCGCAGATCACGTCGCCGCGGTCGACCTCGAGCTCGTCCTCGAGCCCGACCGTGATCGACTGGCCGGCGGCCGCAACGTCGAGCTGCCCGTCAAGGGTCTCGATGCTCGCGACGCGCGTGGCCTCGCGGCGCGGAAGCACGACCACCTCGTCGCCCGGGCGCAGCCGACCACCGGCGAGGCGACCCATGAGCAGGCGGCGACCGTCGTGTTCGACCACGCGCTGCACGGGCATGCGCGGCGCGCGCTCACTGCCGCGTGCCTCGAGCTCGATCGTCTCGAGGTGCTCGAGCAGCGGCCGGCCGACGTACCACGGAAGCCGCGCGGAGCGCGTCACGACGTTGTCGCCGTGCAGGGCGGAGAGCGGTATCGGCGTGGTGTGGGCGACGCCGAGCTGGCGCGCGAGCGCGCCGAAGTCCCGCACGATCGCGTCGAAGCGCTCCTCGCTCCAGTCGACGAGGTCCATCTTGTTGATCGCGAGAACGACCTCGCGCACCTCAAGCAGCGCGGCGATCGCCGCGTGCCGGCGCGTCTGGTCGAGGACGCCCTGGGCCGCGTCCACGAGCAGGATCGCGACGTCCGCGTTGGAGGCGCCGGTGACCATGTTGCGCGTGTACTCGGCGTGGCCCGGCGTGTCGGCGAGGATGAAGCGGCGCCGGGGGGTGGCGAAGTAGCGGTAGGCCACGTCGATCGTGATGCCCTGCTCGCGCTCGGACCGCAGGCCGTCGGTGAGGCGCGCGAGGTCGAGCGTGCCGTCGCTGTCGTGCAGGTCGGCGACCTGGTCCGCCATGAGCGACTTGGCGTCGTACAGGAGGCGCCCGATCAGGGTCGACTTGCCGTCGTCGACGGAGCCCGCCGTGGCGAGGCGCAGGAGCTCAGAAGTAGCCGGCAACCTTGCGCTCCTCCATCGCGGCCTCCGAGACGCGATCGTCCGCGCGCGACTCGCCGCGCTCGGTGACCGAGGTGCCCGCGATCTCGCGCACGACGTCGTCGAGCCGGGTGGCGGTCGAGCGCACGGCGCCGGTGCAGGTCATGTCGCCGACCGTCCGGTAGCGCACGCTCGCCGTGAACGCCTCCTCGTCCGGCAGCCGCTGCAGGT
>JBLNDU010000260.1:0-4615 GCA_050261935.1 Nocardioidaceae bacterium
CTCTGAGCCTCGTCGGGGGAGGCCGCGGCGGTCGGGCGCCGACGGCCGAAAAGCCGCCGGCGCCCTGGTCGGACTCAGCCGCCGTGGGCCAAGATCGCCGCTACGCGGCGCGGGGAAGCTCGGCGAGCAGGTCGCGGCCGGCGCGTCGCTCCAGCCGCTCGCGTTCCCTCAGCAAGACGGTCTGCGCCGCGTCGTCCTCGGCCCTCAGGGCGGCCCAGGCCAGCTCCTCGTAGGTCGACTGGTGCTCGGGCCTGACCTGCACCGAGCGGCGCAGTAGGAAGTCCCACAGCTCAAGGCGATCCCTGCCACTCATGCGCGCCTCCATCCTTGGTTGGCGTTACCCCTGTGAGTCGAAGGTAGTTCAGGTGGGCCGAAATCGCCACCCCGACCTCACCGGTCGACCGGCGGCGGGACGATCTTGCCTGGGTTGAGGTTGCGGCCCGGGTCCACGCCGTCGAACAGCGCTCTCAACATGGCCACGCCCGGCGCGGAGATGTCCTGCTCGAGCCAGGCCGCGTGCTCGGTTCCGACGGCGTGGTGGTGCGAGAGCGTCGCGCCGCAGTCGATGAAGGTCTGCTGGATCGCCGCCTTGACGAGGTCGTACTGCTCGAGGGAGTCGCGCCCAGCGGCCGGCTTGAAGGCGAAGGTGAAGTAGAGGCAGGCGCCCGCGTGGTAGGAGTGCGACAGGTGGCACATGACGTAGCCGGCCACGCCGAGCTCGTCGAACGACCCGTGGGCGGCCGCGATCACGCGCTCGTACAGGCTCGGCAGCGCGCTCCACGGCGCCGAGGTGTCGGACACGTCGCCGAACGCGCCGCGGTCGAGCAGGTAGTCGCGGATGTAGGGCGTGTCGAACTTCTTCTGGTCGTACAGCTCGCCCGGCCCGGCCCCGATGCAGAGGCCGCCGTGGCGGCTCACGATCTCGCCCACGAGCTTCCGCTGCGCGGCCACGTGCCGCTTCGTGCCCTCGTAGCCGATGAAGGACAGGCACATCTGGTCCGTGTCGAAGTCGCGCCGCTTGAGGTACGCCGCGAGCGCCCTCGACTTGACGCGGTCGAGCAGCGAGGGGCCCTTCCGAGAGGCGAGCGAGAACTGCGTCTCGTACGGATCGGACACGCGCGTGACCGACGGCGCGGCCTCGCCGGCCGCGATCTCGCGCATGGCGACGAGCGCGCCGTTCCACGAGGGGAGGAGGTAGCCCAGGATCACGCGCCGCTCGGGCAGCCGGTGGACGTGCACGGTGGCCTCGCTGATGACCCCGAGCCGTCCCTCGCTGCCCAGCACCATCTCTCGCACGCTGGGGCCGGTGGACGTGCTCGGCACGGGGCGCGTGGCCAGGATGCCGGTCGGCGTCACCACGCGGACCGCGCGGGTCAGGTCGGCGACGTCGCCGTACTTGTCCGACTGCATGCCTGACGAGCGGGTGGCGATCCAGCCGCCGAGCGTCGAGTGCGTGAACGAGTCGGGGAAGTGGCCGAGCGTCCAGCCGCGGGCGTTCAGCTGCGCCTCGAGGGCCGGGCCGAGGACGCCGGGCTGGACGCGCGCGAGCCGCGAGTCGCCGTCGATCGCGAGCACGCGGTCCATCCGGCCGAGGTCGACGGAGACGACCGGGCGCGTCTCGCGCGCCGGCGCCTCGAGGCTGCCGGCGATGTTCGTGCCGCCGCCGAAGGGGATCACCACGGCGTCGGCGTCGAGGGCGGCGCGGACCGCGGCAGCCAGCTCCGCCTCGTCGCCGGGCCGGACCACGGCGTCCGGCAGCCGACCGAGGTCGCCGCGCCGCTGCCTCACGAGGTCGCGCAGGCTCTTGCCGCGCGCGTGGACGACGCGGTCGAGCGCGTCGGTCGAGACCCGCTCCCGGCCCACGGCGCGCTCGAGGCCCTCGCGGAGCGCCGGCGGCAGCGAGGGCTCCGGCACCCGCAGCTCCTCGAACGCGACGGGTCGTGAGGTCACGCGCGCGACGTCGACGGCGAGATTGCGGGCGAGGTAGGGACCGAGTTCCGGCTTGTCAGCGTGGGTGAACGAGACGCCCTCGTCGCCCCAGCCCCACCACTTCATCGTGCCCGCCGGCAGAGCGCGCGAGCTCCAGGGTCAGGCCGGCGCGTGCGTCTGCTGCGCAGCTTCGATGAGGTCGCGCACGGCCCTCTCCTGGCCGCGGCGGAGCAGCTCGACCGGATCGGGCTCGCCGTTCACGATCGACTCGAAGAACGCCTTGCGCTCCCCGTAGGTGGGCAGCGTGGACTTGGCCCACCCGCGCACGTCGTTCAGGAGCACGGCGAGGCGGGCGTAGGGCTCGCCGTACTCCTCGGCGATCTCGTCGCGGATCCGCTTGGCGAGCGCCGGCGAGGCGCCGGCCGTGGAGATCGCGATCGCGAGCGGACCGCTGCGGATGATCGCCGGGAGGATGAAGTTGCACAGCGGCGGCACGTCGACGACGTTCACGAGCATCGCCCGTCGCTCCGCGTCCTCGTAGATGCGGATGTTCACGTTCGTGTCGTCCGTGGCGGCGACGACCATGAACACGCCCTCGAGGTCCGGCGCTCCGGCGTACGCGCGCCGCTCCCAGCTGATCGAGCCCTCGGCGGCCAGCTCGCGCAGCGGCTCGATCGCGGCGGGCGCGATCAGCGTCACGTCGCCGTCGCAGGCCAGCAGCCCCTCGACCTTCTCGAGCCCCACGTCGCCGCCCCCCACGACCAGACAGCGCCGCCCCGAGAGCCTGAGGCAGGCGATGTAGAAGGGCGTGTCGAGCATGCCCTGCACGCAGGACTGGTCGCAGATCCCCTTCCGGAGCTGGCAGACGCACTCCTTGCCGGCATAGGCCTGGGCGGGCATGCGGCAGAGTCTAGGACGCCGAGAGCCCGAGCCTGTGCGCGACGGCGCCGGCCTCGCCGCGGCTGCGCACCTCGAGCTTGGCGAGGATGCGCGACACGTGCACGCTCGCGGTCTTCTCGCTCATGAAGAGCTCCTCGCCGATCTGGCGGTTCGTGCAGCCCTCGGCCACGAGCCGGAGCACCTCCAGCTCCCGCTCGGTGAGCCCGAGCGGCGCCTCCCCATTCGAGCGACCCGGGCCGTCCCCCGCCAGCTCGAGCCGTGCGCGTCGAGCCAGCGCCGCGACCTCGTCGCGCAGGGCGATCGCGCCGCAGCGCTCGGCCGTTGCGTGAGCCGCGCGCAGCTCGTCCTGCGCCCCGCCGCGAACGCCGACGGCGAGCAGGGTCTCGGCGAGCCGCATGCGGGCCTCTGCTGCGCGCAGCACGTAGCCGAGCCGCTCGTAGGCCGCGGCGGCGCCGCGCCAGGGCTCCGGATCGTCCTTGCGGGCGAGGCGGGACAGCTCGGCGCGGGCCATCAGGGCGTCGCTCGCGGCGTGCGGCGTCGGATCGGGGGTAGCGGCCAGCTCCATCACCCGCGCGCCGAGCGCGCGTCCGCTCTCGACCGCCTCGGCCTCGCCGGACCCGTCGCCCAGCGCCCTGCAGCGCTCCGCGGCGTCGGCCTCGGCCGCCAGGGCCGCCAGGAACAGCTGCGTGCAGAAGAAGGGGTCCTCGCGGCCGCCGGCCATCAGCTCGCGGGCGCGGGCGATGAGCGCTCGCACCTGGCCGACATCCCGGCGAAGGCGCGCGAGCTCCACCAGCGCCGTGTAGACGGGAGCGACGAACTGCGAGCCCATGGCCATCTCGGTCGAGCGGGCGGCCTCTGTCGCGTGCGCCTCGGCGCGCCCGACATCGCCGAGGGCGTTCGGGAGCCGGGCGGCGACCTCGTGCACGTGGGTCGCCGCGATGCCGGTCGGGGTCAGGTCGAGCGCCTCCTCTATCAGCCGCCGCGCCTCCTCGAGGCGGCCCAGGCGGACATGGCGCCACGCGATCTCGGCGCACATGAACGAGCCGTAGCGCACCATCCCGTAGCCCCTCGCCGCCTCCCGTCCCTCCTGCGCGAGGCGGACCGCGTCGTCGAGCCGGCCCGCCTGGTCGTAGGCGTCGGAGAGGTTCGTGTACGTGCGCAGCCGGTCGTCGGGCACCGCGAGCTCCGACTGCACGGCGAGCGCCCGCTCGAGCAGCTCGATCCCGTCGCGGCGGCGGTCCAGCCCGACGAGATCGGTGCCGAGCGTGGCGAGGGCGTGCGCCTTCACGGCGCTGTCCTCGACCGAGCGGGCCGTGTCGCGGGCCTGCTCGGCGATGGGGCGCGACTGCTCGAATCGCCCGATCAGGATCAGGATCTGGGCCTCCGCGGCGAGCACGCGCGCGCGGGCGGACGAGGGCTCGCCCGGCAGGATCCGCACGGCGGCGCGGTACTCCTCGAGAGCGTCGCGGTCGCGGCCGCCGAGCCACAGGAAGCGGCCCAGCCGCTCGTGGATCAGCCCGGCCGCCACCGGGTCGAGCGCCGCGTCCACCAGGCCGAGCGCACGCCGTCCCAGTCGGAGCGCGCGGTCGTGGTCGCCGGCCAGCTGGTGCGCGTCGGCCGCCAGGAGCAGCAGGTCCACCAGCTCGGCCCCCGCCAGCTCCGCCGCGCCGTCCACGCGGTCCCACAGCTCCAGGGCGCCGTCGAGGTGGCGGGCCGCCTCGGCCGGCGCCTGGAGGCGCCTGGCGTCGGCGGCGGCGGCGACGGAGGCGCGGAGCGCGCGCGGCAG
>JBLNDU010000261.1:0-7520 GCA_050261935.1 Nocardioidaceae bacterium
GGGGCACGACCAACGCGACCGCGACGATGGCGAGCATCATCCGCTCGGTCGCGAGCGGCCAGCGCGGCACCCTGGCCGATCACGCCCGGCTGCTGGCGCGCGTGTACACAAACGCCGCGGACGCACTGATCGTGACCTGGCGCGACAAGGCCAGGTACAGCTTCTGGCGGCCCTTCCACGCGATCCGGGAGGCGGCGAGCGACGGAAACCGCGCCACCGTGGCCGACCCGGACTGGACGGCGCTGATCGCCACCCCTCCCTACCCCGAGCACCCGGGCGGCCTGTCGGCGTTCGGCGGAGCGGTCGCCGACACGATGCAGGACTTCTACGGCCGGGACCGAGCGAAGTTCAGCGGCACCACCCCCGGCGGCGTAACGCGGGAGTTCACGAGCTTCTCGCAGCTGCGAGACGACATCGTCGAAGCCCGCATCTGGTCCGGCATCCACTTCCGGTTCGCCGACACGGAGGGCGCCAAGATCGGGCGCAAGGTGGCCCACTGGGGCAACCGGCACGCCTTCCGCTGATACAACGGAGCGCCCGAGGATCGCCTCGCCAACTGCGATCACCTGCAGCGAAGCGAAAGACGACCGCTGCGCGCGAGGAGCGAGCGTCCGGGCGGGCCTCCCGCAGACGCCGCCGCGGACGAGCAGCGAGCGCACACCGGGTCCTCGTCGGAGCGGGAGTCTGGTCATTGAATCCGCATGCTTACGCGGATCCGCGCGATCGCCGCTGGCTGGAAGTTGCGTCCGGCTCGGGAAGCCGAGCCGGTAGAGCCGGCGGAACACCTGCGCGAGCGGGCGCGCCGCGGCGTCCCTGACGACCAGCTGGCCCGTACGCGCCTGCCCGTCGAAGCCCCGCTGGGAGACCTCGAGCAGCCGCAGCCCCGACAGCGGCACGGGGCAGCCGCGGTGCCAGTGGCCGCCCGTCTGGAGCTGCCTCTTGACCGGCTGCGGGAGCGGCTTGATCGAGGACCCAAACGGCGGCGCGAGCGCGAGGAGCAGCGCCGGCAGCGCGACGACGCGGAACACGGCCCGTGCCCTCTGCGGCGTCGCCGTGGCCGTCGACTCGGCGGCTAGGGTCCTCGCGCGTGGGGCCGGAGGCGTGCGACATCATCGACGATCGCATGATCCGCGGGCTGCACCTCGAGGCGGTCCGCCGGTCGGGCCTGCGTCCGGAGCATCGGCAGCACCTCGTCTTCCAAACGTCGACGCTCGCCGCTCTGATCGACGGCGGCTTCGACGGCGATCTGAGCTTCGCCGAGCTCGCCGAGCACGGGGACTTCGGGCTCGGGACGCTGAACGGCCTCGACGGCGAGATGATCGCGCTCGACGGCCGCTTCATGCGCGCCGACGCGGACGGCAACCTGAGCGACGTCCCACCCGACGCGCGGACGCCGTTCGCGGTCGTGACCTTCTTCTCGCCCGTCGTCGAGCTCGAGATCGCCGGCGTGCGGGAGCACGAGGAGCTCGTGCGCGAGCTCAACCGCGGCGCGCCGCCCGGCTCGCCAGTCTGCGCCGTGCGCATCGACGGCTCGTTCGAGCTCGTGCGCGCGCGCTCCGTGCCCCGCCAGCGGCGGCCGTACCCGTCGCTCACGCGGATCGCCCACGAGCAGCACGTGTTCGACCTCCACGACGTCGAGGGCACGATCGTCGGATTCCGGTTCCCGAGCTACGTCCAGGGCATCGAGGTCGCCGGCTATCACCTGCACTTCGTCGACGTGGACAGGCGCCGCGGCGGGCACGTGCTCGCCTGCCGCCCCAGCGGCGTCACCGCCCGGATCGACCACGCGCGCGAGCTCCACGCCGAGCTGCCGCCCGGCGTCGAGCTCGGCACCCCAGACGCCGGCGCGGCCGCGCGCGAGCGGATCCGCCGAATCGAGGGGAAGGGCTAGCCGGCCTCAGGCATCGATCCCTCCTCTCTCGAGCTGCGACTTGAGCGCGCTCAGACGGTCTCGCCAGAACGCCTTCATCCGCTCGGCCTCCGCGGCGTCGCCGAGCCGAGCGTGCTCCAGGGCCGCGGTGCTCTTCGCCTCGCCCTTGGCCTCGAAGCCGACGATCACGCGGGTCTCGCCGCCGGCCCAGTCGAAGCGGGCCGACCTCGGCTTCGTGGCGGTGCGCTCGCGCAGCGGGGCGTCGGGCAGCCAGCCCGCGCGCAGCGACTCGTCGACGAAGGCGTCGTAGAGCCGCTCGACCGGCACCGCGAGGGTCTTCGAGGCCGTGATGGTGAAGCCGTCGGCGCGCTCGCCGACGGCCCGCAGGCGGCGCGCACGCTCGTAGCTCGATTGGGCCGACCAGCCGTCGGTTCCGTGCGCGTCGGCGACCCAGCGCGCGATCTCCGCGTGCGGCCGTTCGGCTGCGCCCCACTCGTCGAGCAGGTCGAACCAGGCCTCCCAACCGCGCCCGGTCCTGCGGCGGATCGCGTCGTCTGACAGCGTGAGCGTCGGGCCCTCGGCCGCCACCGCATCCTCGCTCGCCAGGAGCATCGCGCGCGCGGCCGTGTAACTCTCGCCCGTCTTCTCCATCCGGGCGCGGACGAGGCGCTTGAACGACTTCTGCCTGGTCATCCCGTGCTCCTCTCGGGGCGGAAACGCCGCGACTCACGCTCGTGGCGCCCCGCCGGAAGGGGCAACGCTGACCGGCGTCCCGAGGGCTCGAGCCCCCTTTGCCCCCGCTCCTGCCGGCGGCGTGAGCGCCGGAACCGGGGGTTGGGCGCGGGACCGCGCCTCCGCATCACATTGTCACCCACTGAGACCGCGCGAGGCGACGAAAGTCATCGGGGACTCGAGCAGACGATCGCTGGGCGGCGCGCGATCCGGTCGCGCCCCGTGCGCATCGTGAGCCGGCCGGACGGTGCGGCGCGCGGGCCGCGCCCGGCAAGGCCCGCCTCATCGAGCGGCCGTCTCGTCCTCCTGAAGCGCGCGCCGCAGAGTCTCGTCGAAGGGCAGCGGCGAGATCCCGAAGGGCGCGGCACCCGAACGGTCGGTGACGGTCGTGGGGGTCGTCAGCCCCTCGATCAGGGGACGGGCGACGTTCGTGTCGACGGGGGTCACGAGGCCGAGCCACAGCGCCGACAGCCTCGGCGTGAGCAGCGGGACCGGCAGCTTGGGCCGCGGTCGCGCGCCCATCGCGACCGCCATCCGATCCAGCATGTCCCCATAGGAGAGCACGTCCGGGCCGCCGATCTGCACCTCGCGCCCCTCCGACTCCGCGATGTCCGGCGCGCGCCGGAGGTACTCGATCACGTCGTCGATGCCGATCGGCTGGGTGGCCGTCTTCAGCCAGGCGGGAGCGATCATCACCGGAAGCCGCTTCACCAGGTAGCGCAGCGTGCGGTACGACTCGCTCCCCGCTCCGACCACCATGGCCGCGCGGAAGTAGGTGAGCGGTGGCCCTTCGGAGGCGAGCGTCAGAGCCGTCTCGTGACGGCTTCTGAGGTGCTTCGAGGTGCTCGTGTCTCCGAGTCCGCCCAGGTAGACGACCCTCCGGACCCCGTCCCTCCTCGCCATGCGCGCGAAGTTGAGCGCGCCCTGTCGCTCGCGTTCGTCGAAGCCCGGGCCACCTGCCATCGCGTGTATCAGGTAATAGGCCACGTCGATGTCGCGGCCGACGCCGTCGAGGCTGAGCGAATCCGACACGTCGCCCTCGCGGAGCTCGTAGCCCTCTGCCTCCAGGGGCTGCGCTCTCGAGCGGTCGCGGACGAGACAGCGCACCTGAGTGCCGGTGCGACTCAGGGCGCGGGCGAGGCGACCGCCGACGAACCCCGTCGCCCCGGTGACGAGAGCCCGCGTCGCCATCGATCCGAGCTTAGCCCTCGTCGCTCGGGCTCCGCGCCGCCGTAGAGTGGATGCGTGCTCGACGGGCTCGTCAGCCGGTCGATCGAGCTGCCGGACGGTGAGCTGCGGCTCTTGCAGCCGCGCGAGGGAGCCGAGCTGCCCGACGACGGCCCGGTCGAGTGGGCGCCGATCGCCCCGTACTGGTCGGTCCTGTGGCGCAGCGGCGTTGCGCTCGCGCGCGAGCTCGACGGCGTGGCGCTGCGCGGCCTGCGCGTGGTCGAGCTCGGCTGCGGGCTGGCCCTGCCGAGCATCGCCGCCGCTCGAGCGGGCGCCGTGGTGCTCGCCACGGACGAATGCGCGGAAGCGCTCACGCTCGTCGCCCGCAAGGCGGAGCTCAACGGCGTGCGCGTCGAGACGGCGGCGATCGACTGGGCGGAGCCGGACGAGCTGGTGGGGCATGCCCCGTTCGACGTCGTGCTCGCGGCAGACGTGCTGTACGAGCGCCCGAGCGTCGCCCTGCTGCTCTCGCTCCTGCCGCGCCTCGCGCCGCAGGCATGGGTCGCCGACCCGGGCCGGCCGGCGGCAGGCGCGTTCGTCGAGGAGGCGGGCCGCCGGTGGGCGGTCGAAACGAGCGTCCGCGGCGTCGTCCGGATCCACCGGTTGCGGCTCGGCTGAAGCGACTGGCGCCCCCAGAGGGCGAACCGACCGCGAGCGCCGCGCGGCGTGATGAGATACCTCGCAGTGAGCGCTGCCGGCGACAGCTCGGCGGTGAGTCCGATCGTGCTGGTGCACGCGTTCGGTTCCAGCCGCCGCGCGTGGGCGCCTCAGGTCGAGGGGTTGAGCGATCGCCATCGCGTGATCGCCGACGACTTGCCCGGCCACGGACGGACGGAGGGGCCGTTCACGCTGGATGGGGCCGTCGAATCGGTGCGCCACGCGATCGATGAGACCGGCGGCAGGGCGCACGTGGTCGGCATCTCGGGTGGGGCGGTCGTGGCGCTGCTGCTGTGTCTAGAGCATCCCGCTCAGGTGACCAGCCTCGTGATCTCGGCTGGGGTGGCTTGCCCGCCGCGATGGTTCGCGCTGCAGCGGGCCTTGAGCCGGGTCACTCCGGAGCCACTCCTCACCCGAATGCTTGTGGGGACGTATTCGGGTGGACGGCTGAGCACATCGCGATCGCCGCGGAGGATTTCCGCCGCTGCGGCAAGCCGACCTATCTCGCAGGACTGCGGGAGATCAGCCGCATCGATCTCCGTCCGAGGCTGGGTCAGGTTGCGGTGCCGACGCTCGTGCTCTGCGGCTCCAAGGACCGCGCCAACATCCCGCTCACGCGCGAGCTCGCGGCGGGAATCCCCGGCGCGGAGCTGCGGATCGTTCCCGACGCCACCCACCTCTGGAACCTCCAGCAACCGGAGGCGTTCAACCGGGCAGTGGCCGAGTTCGTCGATCGGGCAGAAGCCGCCGCAGTCTGAGGCAGAACAGGCCGGCGCGTCCGCGGGCGCAGCGCCGGGTCTCATGAAGAGCCGAACGCCCGACCGCGCTGCGGCCGGCTGCGGGCATCGCCGAGGCACGGCGCGCCGACTTCGAGCGGCGTCATCCGGCGTTCAGTCGGAATCGTCGGAGCGCTCGCCTAGGTCGTGCTCGCTGTGACACTCGTCGTCGAGATCCCCGAGATCGCCTCCCTCGTCGCACGCGCGGCCGGCTCCGAGCTCGACTCGCCTTTCGGGCTGCCCCCGCTCGTCACCGGCGTACTGGGCGTCGCTCGCTCGCGAATCCGTCCTGCCGGCCGCCTAGCCTGCCCGCGCTCAGGCGTCGACGTTGGAGGTGGTCTGGATGAACAAGAAGGAGCTGGTCGAGCAGGTTGCCGATCGCGCCGGGCTCGGCCGCGGCGACGCGGCCGGGGCGGTCGAGGCGGCGCTCGAGGCGATCGAGCGCGAGCTGGCTGCGGGTGGCGAGGTGTCGATCACCGGCTTCGGCAGGTTCTCGGTGTCCGAGCGCGGGCCGCGCCAGGCGCGCAACCCCCAGACAGGCGAGCCGATCCAGGTGCCGGCCGGCCGGGCGCCGCGGTTCTCGGCCGGGGCGAAGCTGAAGCAGGCCGTCGCCCGCTAGGCGCCGCCCCACATCGGCCCCGGGCTCGGTGCGCGCGTAGCGGGCGCGGAGCACGGGGCTAAGCCCCCCGGCGGGCGTGCCCGCACGGCCGACGGCGCGCTCGCGGGTGCGCTCGCACAGCTCCGGCGCGGGCGCCCCCACACGGCCGGGCGCCCATGCGGCGCAGCTACGATTGCCCGATGCCGGACGAGCCCGATCGACGCCGGGGCGGCGTGCACGACGCCGACCCCGCGTCGGACGGCCGCGAGCGCTCGCCCGATCCGCGCACGCCGCTGCCACCGGCCCCTGCTGACGGCCCCGGCTGGCGCGTCAGCCCGGCGCCGGATGGGCGCGGCGCGCCGTCCAAGAAGCCCCCGATGCTGCCGCTCCGACCGGGCCGCTTCCTCGCAATCCTCGCTTTGCTCTTGATCGTGAACTACCTCGTGGTGGCCGCGCTCGCCCCGCAGGAGGACCGCGTGCGCGTGCCCTACAGCCCGTTCTTCCTCGAGCAGGTGAGCAAGGGGAAGGTGGAGGAGATCTCCTCGCGCGGCGACACCGTGAAGGGCGACTTCCGGGGGAAGGTGAAGTTCGAGGGGAAGGAGGCGGAGCACTTCGAGACCGAGGTCCCGACCTTCGCCAACGACGAGCAGCTGTCGCGGCTGCTGCAGGACAAGAACGTGACGGTCAACGCCAAGGCGCCTGACGAGCGTTCGCTGCTCTCGACGCTGCTGCTCACCTTCGGTCCCACGCTGCTGCTCGTGGCGCTGTTCATCTGGCTCATGCGTCGCGCCGCGGGGGCCGCAGGCGGCGGCATGCTCGGCCAGTTCGGCCGCTCGCGCGCGCGCCGCGTGGAGGGCGCCCAGCAGCAGGTGACGTTCCGTGACGTGGCGGGCATCGACGACGCCGAGGCCGAGCTCTACGAGGTGGTGGACTTCCTGAAGAGCCCCGACCGCTACCGCAAGCTCGGCGCCCGCATCCCGCGCGGCGTGCTGCTCGCGGGGCCCCCCGGGACCGGCAAGACGCTGCTCGCGCGCGCGGTCGCGGGCGAGGCCTGGGTGCCGTTCTTCTCGATCGCCGCCTCCGAGTTCATCGAGGCGATCGTGGGCATCGGCGCGTCGCGGGTGCGTGACCTGTTCGCGCAGGCCAAGGAGGCCGCGCCGGCGATCATCTTCATCGACGAGCTCGACGCGATCGGCCGCTCCCGCGGCGGGGCGGGCACGCTCGGAAGCCACGACGAGCGGGAGCAGACGCTCAACCAGATCCTCACGGAGATGGACGGCTTCGAGTCGGGCACGGGTGTGATCGTGCTGGCGGCCACCAACCGGGCCGAGGTGCTCGACCCGGCGCTGCTGCGGCCGGGGCGCTTCGACAGGCGCGTGGCGGTGCAGCCGCCCGACAGCGTCGGGCGGCGCATGATCCTCGCGGTGCACACCCGCTCGGTGCCGCTGGCCGACGACGTCGACCTCGACGTGATCGCTCAGACGACGCCCGGCATGGTCGGCGCCGACCTGGCCAACCTCGTCAACGAGGCGGCGCTTACCGCGGCGCGGCGCGGCCACGTGGCGGTGCAGCGGGGCGACTTCACGGAGGCGCTCGAGCGGATCGTGCTCGGCGCGGAGCGCAAGATCGTGCTCTCGGAGGACGACCGGCGCCGGATCGC
>JBLNDU010000262.1:0-7946 GCA_050261935.1 Nocardioidaceae bacterium
CAACGACAACAGCGCGACTGACGCGCGCGCGTCGGTGTCGCGCTTCTTCGCCGCCTTCGAGAGCCGAGACGGCGCCGGCGCCTGCGAGGAGCTGACCGAGGGGGCGGCGGCGGAGCTCGAGAAGGGCTCGGGCGAGCCGTGCGATCGGGCGGTGCTCGAGCTCGAGCTCGCGCCCTCGAGGGTGGCGGCCGTGAGCGTCGCGACCGTCGACGCCAAGGCCGACCTCGTGGGCGGCGGCGCAGCGTTCCTGGAAGAGACCTCGACCGGTTGGAGGATCTCCGCCATCGGCTGCGAGGCCCGCCCCGGCCAGCCCTACGACTGCCAGCTCGCCGCGTGACGGGGACGCGCCGCTTCCTGTACGACAACGGCGTCTCGATCGCCTTCGGGCTGCTGTTCATCGCCGCGCTCGTGGGCCAGGCCATCGCCGGCTGGGCCGACTTCAACAACGACCAGCTGCGCCACCACGCGGCCGACGTGACGTTCTGGCGCTACGTCACCTCGTCGCACTTCGGCGCGGCGGTGACGGAGAACTGGCAGTCGGAGTACCTGCAGTTCACGCTCTTCATCTTCATCACGATCTGGCTCATCCAGCGCGGCTCCCCGGAGTCGAAGGAGCCTCGGCAGGAGGGGCTCGAGTCGGACGAGCAGCAGACGCTCGGGGAGCACGCGCACGAGGGCTCCCCCCTGTGGGCGAGGGTGGGCGGCGCGCGCACCTTCCTCTACTCGAACTCGCTCCTGATCGTGATGCTGGCGATCTGGATCGGGTCCTGGGTGGCGCAGTCGTTCACCGGGCTCACCGAGTACAACTCCACGCGCATCGGCCATCAGGAGGACCCGCTCTCGTGGTGGTCCTACCTCGGCACGGCCGACTTCTGGGAGAAGACGCTCCAGAACTGGCAGTCGGAGTTCCTCGCCGTCGGCTCCATGGCGATCCTCGCCGTCTACCTGCGTCAGCGCGGCTCGCCGGAGTCGAAGCCGGTCGGCGCGGCGCACACCGACACCGGCGTCGAGGGTTGACGCTCCCGCTGACCTACCGTCCGAGCGCGCCGATCGTCGTTACCAGGGCGTGGCCCACGACGATCACGACGAGGTAGATCGCGAACATGACCGCCGTGCGGCGGTTGGCGCCGCGCGGATCCGCGGGCGGCTGGGCGTCACGCGAGTCGCCGCTCGCCATGGGGCGCTCGTGCCCGCGCCTCGCCGCGGCCAAACGAGGGCTCAGCGGCCGGCGGGCGCGCCCGCCACCTCGCGGACGAGCTCGGGCCGCAACCGCGCCCGCTGCGCGACGAGCTCGCGCTGGACGTCTCGCACCGGCACGTCGATCGGCTCGCGGCCCGAGGCGGCCGCCAGCGCGGCGCAGACGCCGGCCGCGTGGCCGGTGGCCATGGCGATCGGGGTCACGCGCGAGGAGGACTGCGCCTCGCGCGTGGCCGAGATGCAGCGGCCGCCCACGAGCAGGCCGTCCACGCCACGCGGGATCAGGCAGCGCAGCGGCACGTCGTAGGCGCCGCCCGGGGGCAGCGGGCGCAGGTAGGTCCCCTCGCCCGTCGGCTCGTGGATGTCGATCGGGTACGAGCCGCGCGCGACGCCGTCGTCGAACGCCCGCACGCCGAGCACGTCGTCGCCCGTGAGCACGTAGTGGCCCATGATCCGGCGCGTCTCGCGCACGCCGGCGGTCGCGCCGCTCTGGATCAGGTAGGCGCGCTCGAAGCCCGGCACGTGGCGCCGCAGGAACTCCACGATCTGGCGCATCTGCCGGCGCGCCAGGTACTCGGCGGCCGTGAGGTCGAAGACGTCCGTCCCGAGCCCGGGCACGCGCGTGCTGTTGACGCTCACCTCACTCGCGTGCGGCGTCGCGAAGAAGAGGATGTCCTCGCGCGGCAGGTCGAGCTCGCCGGCGGCCTCGGCCTTCCTGACGAGGTCCCAGAGCCCGTGCACGCCCCGCCACTCGCCGGGATGGCTGAGCACGTACAGGGCGAAGCCGCCCGGGTCGAACTCGCCCATTCGGAACATGAGCGTGAGCGGCTGCGTGAGCCCGTCCTCGGGCCGCCCGAGCTCGAAGTCCGCCCCGGCGAGCGCCGCCACATCGCCGTCGCCGGTGCAGTCCACGATCACGTCGGCCGTCACCACGAGCGGCCCCGACTTCGTCTCGAGCACCACGCCCTCGGGACGCTCGGCGCCGATCACGCCGCTCGCGAACGAGTGGAGCAGGTAGCGCACGCCGGCGTCGTCGAGCAGCGTGAGCCCGGCGTCCTTGAGCTTCTCGGGGTCGAACGGGACGGCGTAGCCGGTCTCCTCGGCCGGCGGCAGCGCCCCGCCGTTGGGGAAGAGCAGCCTGGCGAGGTCGAGCAGCGGGCCGCCCACCACCGGCTCCCCCGGCCCCTGGTCGCCGGGCATCAGGCGCAGCTTGGCGACCATGTCGGAGTCGCGCTCGTCGTGCGAGTGCGTGTAGAACGACATGAGCGGCATCACGAGAGCGGCGGTGGCGTTGCCGCCGAGGAAGCCGTAGCGCTCGACGAGCACCGCGTCGGCGCCCGCCCGGCTGGCGCCCACCGCCGCCCCCACGCCGGCGGGGCCGCCGCCCACCACGAGCACGTCGGCGTGCGCCGCGTGCGTGCCGCGGCGCGGGGGCAGCTGGATCGAGCGGGGGCGCTCAGGCTTGGCGAGCGGCGGCATGCAGGCGGCGGTCGTGCACTGCTCTGAACCCTACGCCCTCGCGAGGCGGGACCCGCCCGGATCGGCGGGTCAGAGCGGCTGCGCCGGCACCGGCGGATGCTCGACCAGCTCGGCGAGCATGCCGGCCGTGGTCCCGGCCAGCTCGCGCACGGCCGGGAGGCGCTCTCGCAGGAGAGCGCGCTGCTCGGCGCGGCGGTCCCAGAGCCGGTCGATCGCCGCGAGCAGCGCGCCGACGTGCTCGCGGTGGAGCATCTGCGGCGTCGGCAGGCCGAGTCGCTCGAGGAACGACACCACCTTCGCGGCATAGGGGAGCGCGAGCGCCGGCACGCCCGCCTTCGCGGCGAAGATCAGGAAGTGGAGCCGCATGCCGACGGCGAGGTCGACGTGGTCCATCAGGCCGAGCACCTCGCCGGGCGAGTAGGCGCCCTTCAGCACCGTGGCGCGCTCCGGGAGGCCCATCTCGGCCATCACCCGGTGCGCTTCGCGGATGTCGCCGCGCTCCATCGGAACGAACACCACGTCGGCCTCGAAGCGAGCCACGATGAAGTCGGCCGCGTTGGCGAGCAGCGCGTGGTAGCGGGCGTCCTCGATCTCGGCGGCGGCGCCACCCGGCTCCCGCACCGACATCGCGACGAGCGTGCGGTCCTTCCTCACGCCCTCGCGCGCGAGCAGGTCCTCGCCGAACGGCTCCGGCTCGAGCAGCAGCGCCGGGTCCGCGGTCACGACCACGTCCTGCTCGACGCCGATCTCCTCGAGCAGCCGCTTCGCGGCCACCTCGCGCACCGTGATGCGCTGCATCCGGTCGAGCACGGTCGCGACCGCCTGGCGCTCTTCGACGCGCTCGAGCGGCCCGGCGCCGATCGCGTAGGTCGCCGTGGGGACGCCTCTGTGCTGGGCGATCCGAGCGACCTGCAGGTAGGAGCTCGCCTCGCGGTCGTAGAGGATGCCGCCGCCGCCGAGCAGGAGCAGGTCGAGCCGCTCCACCTCGGCGCCGATGTCGGCGCGCAGCACGTCTCGCCCACCGACCGCCTTCACTCCGTGGTGGCGCTCCGTGTGCGAGGGATCGCGCGAGAAGACGACCGGCTCCACGTCCGGCAGCACGCGCCTCAGCTCGGCGAGGATCGAGGTGAGGATCGCCTCGTCGCCCACGTTGAGCCCGCCGTAGGACCCCGAGATTCCGATCACGGCCACGCAGGGGGTATACCGGAACCCGGCGCGCGATCCCAACCGTCGAGCGCCGGTTTCCCCGCCGGCGGCGCGGGTAAGCCGGGCCCATGAGCGAGCATCCCCAGGACAGCGAGCACGACGCGGGCATTGGCGCGGCGCCGGAGGGCGCGGTCGACGACGAGCGGCCGAACGAGGAGGACATCCGCGATCCCGATCCCGAGCAGTCCGACCCGGAGTCCTCGGGCGCAGCCTAGGCGCGCCGCCGACCGCGGCAGGCCGGCGGGCCCCGTGCCGGGGGGCGCCGCCCTCGGGCCGCCGGCCGTGGCGTAAGGTGGCCGAGGTGCGTCCCGGCGACAGCCTGCTCGCGATCTACCTGAACGACCACCTCGGCGCCTCGACCGGCGGCCTCGAGCTCGCCAGGCGCGCCCTCCGCAGCAACCCCGACAGGGAGCTCGGCCGGTTCCTGACGCGCCTCGTGCACGAGATCGAGGAGGATCGGACGGAGCTGCGCTCGATCATGTGGGCGCTCGGCGTCAAGGACGACCGGGTGAAGCTGGCGGCCGGCTGGCTCGGCGAGCGGGCCGGGCGGCTCAAGCTGAACGGCCGGCTGCGTGGCTACTCTCCGCTCAGCCGCGTGCTCGAGCTCGAGGCGCTGATCGCGGGCGTCGAAGCCAAGCTCGCGCTCTGGCGGGCGCTGCGCGCGCTCGCGCCCGGCGAGCCGCGCCTGGACACGGCGCAGCTGGACCGGCTGGCGACCCGCGGTGAGCGGCAGCTCGAGGAGCTGCGCGCGCGCCACGGCACGGCGGCGCCCGAGGCGCTTAGCGCGTAGCGGCAGCCGACGGCCGCGGTGGCCCGCAACGGCGCTCAGATCTCACGTGTCGCGCGCGAGAAGCTCGGGTTCGACGAGCTGCGCCCCGGACAGCGCGAGGCGGTGGAGTCGCTCCTCGCGGGGCGCGACACGCTCGTGGTGATGTCGACCGGCTCGGGCAAGTCGGCGATCTACCAGCTCGCGGCGCTCATGCTCGAGGGCCCCACGCTCGTCGTCTCGCCGCTGATCTCGCTGCAGCGCGACCAGGTCGAGTCGATCGAGGCGGAGCTCCCGGGCGAGGCGGCGGCGCTCGACGGCTCGCTGACCGAGGGTCAGCGCAGGCGACGGCTGCGCGAGCTTGCGCTCGACGACCGCGAGTTCCTCTTCCTCGCCCCGGAGCAGCTGGCTCGCGCCGAGACGGTCGACGCGCTGCGCGCGGCCCGTCCGTCGCTGCTCGTCGTCGACGAGGCGCACTGCATCTCCGAGTGGGGGCACGACTTCCGGCCCGACTACCTCCGGCTCGGCGCGCTCGTCGAGGCGCTCGGCCATCCGACCGTGTGCGCGCTGACGGCCACGGCCTCCCCGCCCGTGCGCGACGAGATCGTGACGCGGCTCGGAATGGACGAGCCGGTGCTCGTGGTGCGCGGCTTCGACCGACCTGGGATCTGGCTGGGGGTCGAGCGCTTCAGGGAGGCGGACGACAAGCGGCGTGCGCTGCTGGACGCGGTAGCCGCGGCGGAGCGCCCGGGCATCGTCTACGTCGCGACCCGCCGCGAGGCCGACGAGCTGGCGCGCGAGCTGAGCGACCGCGGGCTCGCGGCCGAGGCCTACCACGCCGGCCTCGGGTCCGCGCGCCGCGACGAGATCCAGAGCGCCTTCATGGACGACGCGCTCGACGCGATCGTCGCCACGACGGCGTTCGGGATGGGCGTCGACAAGCCCAACGTCCGCTTCGTGTTCCACGCCGCGCCGAGCGAGTCGCTCGACGCCTACTACCAGGAGATCGGCAGGGCGGGACGGGACGAGCGACCGGCGCGCGCGCTGCTCTTCTACCGGCCGGAGGACCTCGGCGTGCGCCGCTTCTTCGCCTCGGGCGGACGGCTCGACGCCGAGCAGCTCGAGGAGGTCGCGGACGCCGTGCGTGAGGCCCGCGGCCCGCTCACGGCGGACGAGCTCCGCGAGCGCACGGAGCTGTCCGAGTCGAAGCTGATGGGCGCGCTCACGCGGCTCGAGGAGGCGGGCGCGCTTGACGTGCGCGCCGACGGACGCGTCGAGCGCGAGGACCTCGCGGGCGCCGACGCCGAGGCGGCCGTCGAGGAGGCGGCCGACGCCGAGGCGGACCGCCGCCGCTTCGATCGCTCGCGCGTCGAGATGGTGCGCGCCTACGCCGAGCACCCCTATTGCCGGCGCTCGTTCGTGCTGAGCTACTTCGGCGAGCCGCACCCGGGCTCGTGCGGGAACTGCGACAACTGCGACGCCGGTCGCGGCGAGGCCGAGGCTGCGAGCGAGCCGTTCGGCGTCGGCGCCCGCGTCGCGCACGAGGCCTGGGGCGAGGGCGTCGTCCAGCGCTACGACGGCGACGGCATGGTGGTGCTGTTCGACTCGGTCGGCTACAAGACGCTCTCGGTCGCGCTCGTCGAGGATCGCGGCCTGCTCCATGAGGCCTGAGCCGCCGCGATCCGGGTAAGGATTCGCGCAACCCGCGACGGAAGGAGAACGCATGCCCTTCGACGAGACGCCGCTGGACGAGGAGCGCCCGGCCGGCGGCGACGAGACCGCCGAGCAGGACGACGTCGACGTCTCGGAGCTCGACCAGGAGCCCGACTACAACCCGGAGGGGCCGGAGAAGGACATCAAGGGCGGCTGAGCCGCCCCCGGGCGGCGGGGCACGATCCGCGCGCCGCCGCCGCAGGGCCCACGCGAGGCCCGTCGCTCAGGCGCGCCCGCCGCCGACGAGCTGCTCGAGCAGCTCGTCCCAGTCGCGCAGGAAGCGCTCAAGGGAGTAGCGTCGCAGCGCCGCCGTCCGCGCGGCGCGGCCGCGCCGCCGCGCGAGCTCCGGGTCCGCCGCCAGCTCGCGCAGCGCCTCACCCAGGACTCGCAGGTCGTTCGAGACGACGCCCGCCTCGGGCGGCACCGCGGCGCGCACCTCGGTCGTGTCGAGCGCGACCACCGGCATGCCGAGCAGCATCGCCTCGAGCAGCGACAGGCCGAGCGAGGTCCAGCGAATCGGATGCAGGTACACGCGCCGCCGCGCCATCTCCTCATGGAGCCGAGCCTGCGGCAGATCGCTCCCGCCGAGCGCGGCGGCGTCCATGCCGAACAGGTCGAGCTCGAGCTCGCCCCTGAAGCGCTCGAGCAGGTCCGTGCCGGTGACGCGCCCGCGGCGGCGGGCCTCGTTGATCACCACCGCCGCGCGCGGCAGCTCCCCCGTGTAGCGCTCGCCCGGGTCGACGACCCCGTGCTCCACCACTCGGGTCGGCGTGGAGCCGCAGTCCCAGAACAGGTCGTTGAAGAAGGTGACGTGCACGACGGTCAGCTCCGGTCGGTCGGCCATCGGGTGGCGCATCTCCGCGATCCGTCCCTGGGGCGCGTTGTGCTCGACGTAGGCGGCAGGCAGGTCGCGCCCCGGGCGTCGGCCCCCGAGCCAGCGCTCGGCCAGCTCGAGCTCGTGCGGGCGCTGCAGGATCACGACGTCGACGTTCGCCTCGCGGAGCTCGCCGGGCGGCAGCTCCACGGCCCGCTCGGGCCAGCTGTACGTGCGCGCCCGGCCGAGCCCGTCCGGCCCGCGGTCCGGCAGCACGGGCACCAGGTAGCGGTGGCGGCCGTGCACGAAGGAGGTCGTCCAGGCGCCGTGCACGTGCCAGATGAGGACGTCCACGGCCTGCAGTCAAGCGGCGCGCGCGGACATCGGACGCAGGCGGGAACGCGACATCCGACGCGGGCACCGGCGCGCCGTTTGCCGGCTCCCCGGCGGGGGCATCCCGTCCGCATGGCGCTCCGCTGGGTGCTCTTCGACATGAACGGCACGCTGCTCGACCCCTCGGGGATCGGCGCGCCGCTCGGGCTCGACGCCGAGTCGTCGCTCGGCGCGCTCGACGAGGCGGTGCTGTACGCCATGGCCGAGACGCTGTCGGGCTCCTACCGGCCGCTGTCGGAGCTGCTCGCCGCGTCGCTCGCCCGCCGCGCCGAGGCGGCCGGCGCGGGCGCGGGCGGCCTCGACGCCGCGCTCGAGCGCGCGGCGCGCATGCCGCCCTTCCCAGACGCGGGGGCGGCGCTCTGGCTCCTGCGCGAGGCC
>JBLNDU010000263.1:0-12570 GCA_050261935.1 Nocardioidaceae bacterium
GGCGGACACCCTCGTCGCCCACGTGGCCGGCCTGCGCGCGACGCGCGCCGGGCTCGAGCGCCGCCCGCTCCACGGCCTGGGCGGGGCGGTCACTCGCGCGCGCGCTCCGGCGCGCGGCCTCGCCGCTCGCCTCCGCGAGCTCGGCGCGGAGGCGCTCGAGACGCCGGCGATCAGGATCGAGCCGCGCCCGCTCGCGGGCGCGCTCGCCGACGCGGTGGACCGCATCGGCGACTACGCGCTCGTCTGCCTGACGAGCCCGAACGGCGCAGCGCTGCTGCTCGACGCGCTGGCGGCACGCGACCGCGACGCGCGCGCGCTCGCCGGCGCGACGGTCGCGGCGATCGGGCCGGGCACCGCCGCGGCGCTCGCCGAACGCGGCATCCGCGCCGACGTGGTGCCCGAGCGCTCCGTGGCCGAGGCGCTCGTCGAGGCGCTCGCCGCGGTCGCGGTCGAGGGCCGCCCCGCGCTCGTCGCGCGCGCGGCCGAGGCACGCGACGTCCTTCCCGAGGCGCTCCGGCGCCGCGGGGCCCGGGTCGACGTGGTCGCCCTCTACGACACCGTGCCCGAGCCGCTCGGCGAGGAGACGCGAGCGGCGCTCGCGCGCGCCGGCTACCTGACCTTCACGTCGAGCAGCACCGTGCGCTTCTTCCTCGAGGCGGCCGGCGCGCCGCCTCCCGGCGCGCGCACCGTCTCGATCGGGCCGGTGACGAGCGCCACGCTGCGCGAGCACGGCGTCGCCGTCGACGTGGAGGCCGCGCGCCACGACATCGACGGCCTGGTCGAGGCGCTGACCGCCGACGCCGTCGCCCGGCGGCGCGCCGCCACGGCGCGGCCGCGTCGATGAGGCGCGGAAGCGGCGCCGGCGGTCGCCGCGAGGGCTTGACAGCCGCCGCGCGCGGCCGCAGGGTGTCGGCCCCGTGATCGTGACCCTGCTCACCGACTACGGCCGGGACGACGACTTCGTGGGCGTCTGCCACGGGGTGATCCGGTCGATCTGCCCGGACGCCGACGTGCTCGACATCACGCACGGCATCCGCCGCTACGGCGTGCGCCAGGGCTCGATCGTGCTGCGCAACACGCTGCCGTACATGCCGCCGGGGGTGCACATGGCGGTCGTGGACCCGCAGGTCGGCTCGGAGCGCCGCGGCCTGGCGCTCCGCACGGCCGACGGGCGCCTGCTGGTCGGGCCCGACAACGGGCTCCTCAGCCTCGCCTGGGAGCGCTGCGGCGGCGTCGAGGCGGTCGTCGACGTCAGCCACTCGCCGCATCGGCTCGAGCCCGTCTCCGCGACCTTCCACGGGCGCGACGTGTTCGCGCCGGTCAGCGCTCACCTCGCGGCCGGCGAGGCGCTCGACGACGCGGGCGACCCGGTCGACGCGGAGACGCTCGCGCGCGTCGAGCTGCCGGCGCCGCGCCACGAGCGCGGCGCGCTCGTGGCGCACGCGCTCGTGGTCGACCGCTTCGGCAACGTGAGCCTCAACGCGGACCGCGAGCTGCTCGAGCCGACCGGCCTCGCGATCGGCGACCCGGTGGAGCTCGAGGTGGCGGGCGGGCGCCACCATGGGACGCTCGGCCGGACATTCGCCGACGTCGAGCCGGGCGAGCTCGTGGTCTACGAGGACTCCTACCGAGCGCTCGCGGTGGCGATCAACCGCGGCGACGCCGCCGACACGCTCGGCCTGGGGCCCGACGTCGAGCTGAGGCTGCGCCCGCGATGATCGGCTGGCCGCGGGTCCACTATCGCGAGACCGACTCGACCAACGAGCGCGCCAAGCGGCTCGCCGCGGCGGGCGCCAAGCACGGGACGCTCGTGACCGCCGACGCGCAGACCGCCGGCCGCGGACGCCAGGGGCGCAGCTGGCGCGCACCGCGCGGCTCCGCGCTCCTGATGTCGCTCATCCTGCGGCGCCTGTTCCCGCACCACGCCGTGCTCCCGCTCACGGCCGCCGTGGCCGTCTGCGAGGCCTGCGAGTCGGTGGCGCCCGTCGAGTGCCGGATCAAGTGGCCGAACGACGTCTGGATCGGCGATCGCAAGCTGGCCGGGGTGCTGGTCGAGGGGCGCCCGCAGGAGCGCTGGGCGGTCGTCGGCGTGGGGCTCAACGTGACCGCCGGGCGGCTCGAGTTCCCCTGGGACCTGCGCGACACGGCGACGTCGCTGAGCGCGGAGACCGGCGCGCGGCCCGACAGGGAGTCCGTGCTGCGCGCGCTGCTCGAGATGCTCGAGCGCCGCCTCGACGACGACGTCGACGACGTGATCGCCGCCTGGCGCGCGCGCGACGCGCTGCGCGGCGAGCGCGTCAGCTGGACCGGCGGCGTGGGGGTGGCCGCCGGGATCGACCGCGACGGCGCGCTGCTCGTGGACACGGAGGCCGGGCCGGTCAGGCTCGACGCCGGCGAGGTCCACCTCCTGCGCGGCGCGGACGGAGGGTCATAGGGGACGCCCTGAGCCGCCCGGCCGCGGCTGTTCGCGGCGCGCGGGCGTGGCTAACCTTCGACTCGTCTCTGCAGTCGGCCGACGAGGGAGAGAGGTATGTCGCAGAAGGTGCTGATGCTGACCGGGGACGCCGCCGAGTCGCTCGAGGTGCTGTACCCGTACCAGCGGCTGCGCGAGGAGGGCTACGAGGTGCACGTCGCCGCGCCCTCGAAGAAGAAGCTCCAGTTCGTGGTGCACGACTTCGTCGAGGGCTTCGACACCTACACCGAAAAGCCGGGCTACACGTGGGACGCAGACGTCGCCTTCGCGGACGTGGACCCGGGCGAATACGTCGCGCTCGTGATCCCGGGCGGTCGCGCGCCCGAGTACATCCGCAACGACCCGGACTGCCGGCGCATCGTGCGCGCCTTCTTCGAGGACGCCCGCCCGGTCGCGCAGCTCTGCCACGCGCCGCTCGTGCTCGCGGCGGCCGGCGTGCTCGACGGGCGCGAGACCGCCGCCTACCCGGCGCTCGAGCCCGACGTGGAGAGCGCGGGCGGGCGCTTCGTGGACGCCGAGGCGGTCGTGGACGGCCAGATGGTCTCGGCGCGAGCGTGGCCCGACCACTCCGCATGGATGCGAGCCTTCATCGGCATGCTGCGCGAGCGCGCGCCGGTCTCCGAGCGCGAGGCCGCCGCAACCTGATCGTCCACCGCAGCCGCGTAGCCGCGGTCGCGGCTACGCGGCGCGCGCGGGCGACTCCCCAGCCGGCTCGTCCTCGTCGGCCTCGAGCGGCGCTTCGCCGTCCTGCTCGTGGTCGTCGCCGGCGAGGTCGTCGTCGTCGAGCTCGCCGTCGTCGAGCGCATCGGCGTCGCCCTCGTACGCGCCCTCGGCGCCCACGGCGTCGGCCTCGCGCTCGTCCCCGCGGCGGCGCCTGCGGCGCCCCCCGCGGCGGCGGCGGCCCTTCGGGAAGTCCTTGAGCAGCTCGCGCGCGAGCGCCGACGGCTTGCGCGCCAGCCGCATGCGCGCCCCGTCCAGCACCTGCTGCGCCTCCGGGGTGTGCGCGAGCGCCGCCGCCAGCAGCGCCGCGCACAGGCGGCGGTCGTGCTTGCGCGAGGCCTGCACGAGCCGGCGGGCGTTGCGGGCGTGCGCCGCCCCCGACGAGTTGACGAGCAGGCCGAGCAGCCGCTTCGTCTCCGGCCAGCGCTGGACGGCGTACTCCTCGTGCACCTCGCGGCTGTACTCGGCCAGGTGCCAGAGCCAGCGCGCCGCCTGATCGCGGCGGCCGATCTGCTTCTCGGCGAGCGCCCCGAGCAGCACCTTGACCCCCTCGCGGCGCTCGTCGCGCGCCCAGCCGCCGCAGATCTCGACCGCCTCGTCGAATGCCTCCGGGTCGCGCACGTTGCCGATCTCGGTAAGCGCGCGCAGCCGCAGTTGGGTGTTGCGGTTGCGCTGCAGGCAGGTGATCAGGAAGGCGCGCCGCAGCTCGCCGGTCGAGTCGAAGTGGAGCATCGCCTTCGCGCGCCGCCAGTTGCTGGACGCGACGCGCGCCCCGGCGAGCTGCGCCCAGGCGCGCTGCTCGCCCCAGGACAGGTGCTCTACCGCGATCCGCCACAGCTCGCGCTCGAAGACCTGCGCGCGCCGCTCGGGGTCCGAGGTCACCGGCACGACGCGGCGCTCGACGCGCAGCCGCCGTCCGCGGCCGCGCCGCACCGGGCCGACCACGATCGCGCCGCCGCGGTAGACGTCCCGGTCGAGCAGCGAGTGGAGCGTGACGACGGGGTCGTCGTTCGGCGTCGCAGGATGCACGAAGTCGACGACGATGCCGGCCTCCTTGCCGGGGTTGCGGCGCGTGACCCGGCCCACGCGCTGCTGATAGACGCGCTTCGAGGCGGTCGGCGCCAGGTGCATGCAGACCGTGGCGCGCGGCGAGTTCCAGCCCTCGGCGAGCAGCTGGGCGTTCACGAGCACGTCGATGTCGCCGCGCTCGTAGCTCGCGAGCGTGCGCGTCAGTTCGCGCTTCGGCGTCTCTCCCGAGACGGCCCTGGCCGTCATGCCGGCGTCGCGGAAGGCCTGCGCGACGTTGTGCGCGTGTCGCACGCCGGCCGAGTAGACGACGCCCGGGAGGTCCTTGAAGCGCGTCCGGTAGAGGTCCGCGACCGCGACGTTGAACGGCGTCTGGTCGAGGAGCGCGGCCAGCTCCTCCTGATCGAAGTCCTGGTCCACCTCGCCCCGCCGGAGCGGCACCTTGGCAATCGAGCGGACCCCCACGCCGGGCGGGATGCGCACGCAGCGCAGCGGCGCGATCACGCCGCGCCGCGCCGCCTGCGCGAGGTCGAAGCGCGAGGTCTGGGTCGGGAACAGGTCGGTCACGTGGCGCGCGATGAGCGCCCCCGTGGCCGTCATCCCGATGAAGACCGGGCCCGACCACTGCCGGATCGCAGCGCTCGTCTTCTCTCCGAGCGCCGTGTGCGCCTCGTCGCAGATGACGATCGTGTAGGCGTTCGAGATCTTGCCCGCGTTGCGCACGAACCACTGGTAGGTCTCGACGGTGACCGGGCCGACCGCCGGGGGCTCTCCGCCGCGCCCGAGGAGGGGTGGCGAGACCCGCTCCCGGTAGCCGCGGTCGAACAGCTCGCCGTGGAACTGGTCGACGAGGTTGCGGCGGTGGGTCAGGATGAGCACGCCGCCGGTGCGCGACGCCTCGACGAACCCGAGCGCCGCCACCGTCTTGCCGGCGCCGGTGGCGTGCTCGAACCAGAACCGGCGCGCCGTGCCGGCGTCCTCGACGAGGGCGTCGGCGGCCGCCTCCTCCTCCGCCTCCTCGGCGGCGTCCCAGTCGAGCGGCTCCTCCTCGCCCTCCTCGACGTCCCCGTCCTCGTCCTCGTCGAGCTCGTCCGCGGGGAGCTCCTCGAGGGCGACGTCGGCGCCGGGGCGCCTGCCGTTCATCGATAGCTGCAGCTCCGAGGTGAGCGCGATCAACGTCCCGGACAGCGCGTCGACCTGGTGCGCCGACAGCACGGTGCCGTCCGCCAGGCGCGGCTCGTCCTCCGAGAGCAGGCGCTCCAGCCCGAGCATGAGCGAGAACTTGCGCCGCCACTCGAGCGACGGCTCAGTCCGACCCGCGCGCAGCTCGGCGAGCGCGGCGTCGAGCGCCGCGCGGCGGGCCGTGCCCGGGGCGAGCGCGACCTCACGCTCCTCGCCGGGCAACACGAAAGGCTCGTGAGCGAAGCGCTCGGCGCGCTCGAGGTCGGCACCGCGTACCGGCGAGGATGCGACGACGGAAGTGCTGTCGGCCACCTGGGGGGCTTTCTTGAAAGGGAGTCGGGCCGAGCCGCGTCCGCGTGCGGAGCAGACACGGCGGGGTCCGCCCGTGGGTCGCCGCTCTTCCAATCCCGCGAGCGGCGAGTGCAGCCGAGTCCTCCGAGGAGGACGCGGCGCTCTGTGTATTACATCACACGTTCCCGCGCGCCGAGCCGCCTGCCGCGGGGCACCCCTCTGCCACCCTTCGAGGGTATGCGCCGACTCGCGCCCGCGCTCCTGTGCGTCGCCCTGCTCGCGGGCTGCGACGCGGACGGCGATCCCGACGCGACTGGCGCGCCGACGCGGGTCGCGACGGCCGGGCGCTCGCTCGCGGACGCCCCTCCTGAGCTCCGCCGGATCCGGGCCCAGGCCGATCGGTTGCTCGGCGGCGGCGCCCGTGCGTTTCGCGCGCGCCTGCGCGAGCTGCGCGGCCACCCGGTCGTGGTCAACAAGTGGGCGTCGTGGTGCCCGCCGTGCCGCAGCGAGTTCCCGTTCCTCCGCGCGCAGGCGCTCGCGCGCGGGGACGAGATCGGCTTCCTGGGCGTCGACTCGAGCGACAGCCGGGCCGACGCCGAGCGCTTCCTGTCCGACAACCCGGTCGGCTTCCCGAGCTACGAGGACCCGAAGCTCGAGGTGGCGGCCGACATCGGCGGCGTGCAGGCGTTCCCGACGACGGCCTTCTACGACCGCCGCGGCGAGCTCGCGTACCTTCACCAGGGCGCCTACGCGAGCGAGGAGAAGCTCGCGCAGGACATCGAGCGCTACGCTCGCTGACGCTCTGGAGGTCAGGCTGGCGCGCACCCCCGACGAGCTCGATCAGGCGCTCGCGCTGCGCGAGCGCGTCTTCGCCGGCGAGCAGGGCGTGGCGCCCGAGGCCGACCGCGACGGGCGCGACGGTGGGGCCGTGCACGTGGTCGCGCTCGAGCGGGGACGCGTGGTGGCCACCTGCCGGCTGCTGCTCGACGGCGAGCTTGCCCGGCTCGGGCGGATGGCCGTGGAGCGCGAGCGGCGCGGGCGCGGGCTCGGCACGCGCGTGCTCGCCGAGGGGGAGCGCGCCGCCCGCTCGGCCGGCGCGACGCGGGTCCGCCTGCACGCGCAGACACGCGCGCGTGGCCTCTACGAGCGCGCCGGCTACGGCGACGAAGGCGAGCGCTTCATCGAGGAGGGCATCGAGCACGTGGCGATGGAGAAGCGGCTTGCCTGAGCTGCGCATCGATCCGCTCTCGGGGCTGCGCGTCATCGTGGCCGGCAAGCGCGGCGACCGGCCCGACGCCTTCCTCGCAGCCGAGGACCGCCCTCCGCTCGACCCCGACGACGATCCGCTCGCCGAGGGGCACGAGCAGGAGACGCCGCCCGAGCTCTACGCCGTCCGTCCGGCCGGCGGCCCGCGGGACGGGCGCGGCTGGCGCGTGCGCGTGGTGCCGAACCGCTACCCCGCGCTCGTCGGCGAGGCGGCCGACCCGGCCGGCTCGACTCGTGCGGGGGCCGGGGCCGGCGACCCGCTCGGTGCCGGCCGCGGCGAGCCCGACCTGTTCGCGGCCAGGCCGGCCACGGGCGCGCACGAGGTGATCGTCCACGCCCCCGAGTCGGTCTCGTCGCTCCTCGATCTGACCCCCGAGGCCGTCGAGGACGCGATGGCGGCCTGGCGCGAGCGCATGCACGCGCATCGGGACGCCGCCTACGTGCACGTGTTCGTGAACGAGGGGCGCGCCGCCGGCGCGTCGCTCGCGCACACCCACGCCCAGCTCTACGCGCTCCCGTTCGTCCCGAGCGCCATCGCCCGCGAGCGCGAGCGCTTCACCGCCTACTCCGACCGCACGCAGGGACGCAACCTGCTCGCGGACCTGCTCCAGGAGGAGGTGCGACGTCGCGAGCGGATCGTGGCGGTCGACGCCGAGGCCGTGGCGCTCTGCCCGTTCGCGTCGCAGGTGCCGTTCCAGGTCCAGATCGTGCCGCGCCGGTCGGCGCGCTCGTTCGAGGACGACGGCCCGCTCGGGGCGCGGCTCCTCCACGAGTCGCTCCGGCGCCTGGCGGCCGCGCTCGGCAGGCTGCCGCCGCTCAACCTCTGGGTGCGCACGGCGCCGCGCGGCGCGGAGCGGTTCTGCTGGCGGATCGACGTGCTGCCGCGCCTGGCGCAGCTCGCCGGCCTCGAGGTGGGCACGGGCGTGCACCTGAACGTGGTCCCGCCCGAGCGCGCGGCCGATGAGCTCCGGGCCGCGGCGCCCTGATCGACGGGCCGCGCCGGCATGCGCGCGCCGCCCTCCGCTAGCGTGCGCGCGTCGTGCCGCCCGTGGAGCGCCCCATCCCGATGTTCGCCGCCGAGCCGCCGCAGGAGCCGCTCCCGTACGGGCGCTGGGCGGAGTCGCTCGCCGCCCGCTTCGTCGCGGCGGCGCGACCGGCCGCGCCGGGCGAGCTGGGCGAGCTCAGCTGGTATCCCGAGCGCACGCTCGGCGGCCGCACCTACGTGCCGGCGAGCGCCCCGATTGCGGAGGGCGGCGAGGTCTGCGGCTACGTCTCCTTCCGGCGCGCCGACGAGGGCTCGCAGCCCGACGACTTCCTGGCGGACGCCTACTTCACCGAGGACGTGGCCGACGAGAACCCCGACTGGGCGCTCGACCTGTCCGACCTCGAGATCGGCGACTGGCGCGGGCCCGACGGACGGCGCGGCAAGCTGACGCTCGTCTGGGGAGCCGCGCTCGTGCCGAACGGCGCCGTCGCCACGGCCGAGCTCGGGCCGACCACCACCGACCAGTGCGAGCTCGTCGAGGAGCGCTTCACGCTCGTCACGCTCGACGCCTACACCGGCGACTTCCTCGAGGTGCGCCTCTACGGCCCGCGCGGCATGGAGCTCGCGCGCGAGTCGCTCTACGAGGAGGAGTGACCGAGCCATCGGCGAAAGGCAGCCCGTCTCGCCCCGACCCCCGAGGAGCCAAGCCATGAAGCTGCGTCCCGCACTGCTCGCCGTACCCGCCGTCGCGCTCGCGCTGCCCGCGTCGGCCAGCGCGCTGATCCAGACCGACGAGGGGATCGCCGGCGCGCGGCTCAACAACACGAAGCAGCAGGTGCGCACCGCGCTCGGCCAGCCGATCAGGATCCAGAACGGCAAGAACGACTTCGGGCCCTTCACCGTGTTCCACTACCGCGGCGGCATCCGGGTCACCTTCCAGAGCGGCAACCGGGTCACCTCGGTGTTCACGAACGGCGTGGGCGACCGCACCCGGCGTGGGATCGGCGTCGGCTCGACCGAGGCGGCGGTCCGCCAGCGGGTCGACAAGGTGAAGTGCGAGACGATCGTCGGGTTCCGCTCCTGCCACACGGGCAGCTTCACGGCGGGCAGGCGCGTCACCGACTTCGCGATCCGGGGCGGCAGGGTGCGGAGCGTGACGCTCGGCTTCGTGATCGACTGACGTTCGCCCGGGCACGCCGGCGCCGCGCCCCGCCGCGGCGCCGGCCGCTCTGCCGGCTCCCGCACGAGCCCGATAGCTCAGCCGGGGGCAGCGACCCCCTGAGGAGTGGGCCGCAGGCTCTCGGGCGTGGCCTGCGCCTCGCCGTCGACTGGGCCGAGCGCGGCGGGGAGCCGGTCGCGCGAGCGGATGTCGAGCTTCTGGAAGGCGTGGCCGAGGTGCGTCTCGACCGTGCGCTGGGTGACGAAGAGCTGCTGCGCGATCTCCCGGTTGGTGAGTCCGCCGGCGGCCAGCACCGCGACGCGGTGCTCGGCGGCGGTCAGGGCGCCGGGGCCGGAGAGGGCCGCTCGCCGCGGGCGCGCCCCGGCCGCCACCAGCTCCTCCCGCGCCTGGCGCGCCAGACGCACCAGCCCACCGCGTTCGGCGAGGTCGAGCGCCTGGCGCAGCGGCTCGCGCGCCTCCCGACGCTGCCCGGCGCGGCGCAACGCGGCGCCCAGGTCACACAGGGCGCGCGTGTGCTCGAGGCGCATCGGCGACCGCGCGAGGATTGCGACCGCCCGCTCGAGCAGCGCGATCGCCTCTGCGCGCGGCGCGCTCCGCGCCAGCGCACGCAGTCCTGCTCCGAGCGCTCCCGGCGTGCCGACGCGCTCGGCCAGCGAAAGGTGCTCTCGGGCAAGCCGCTCCGACCCGGCCAAGTCACCCAGCGCGGCGAGGACCGCGGCGGCACCCGCGCGCCACTGCGCGACGCCGGGATGCTCGACCCTGAGCGCCTCCCAGTCCTCCGCCGCGCCCTGGAGGTCGCGCTGGGCCTCCGTCCACCGGCCCTGGGCGCAGCGCAGGCGGGCGCGGACCTCCAGCATGAGCGGCGACGCGAGCTCGCCGCGTGGGGGTCGACCGACACCCGTGGCCTCCAGCGTCCGCTCGGCTTCGCCGAGTGCGTCGCGCTCGACGAGCGCGTCGAGGAGCGGCGCCAGCGCCCACAGGGTCGCCTCGGGCGGCGCCTCGCTCCGAAGCTTGACCTCGAGCGCGAAGCGCGCATCCGCCTCGGCCTCGCGGGCCGCGCCGGCTCGCAGGGCCACCATCGAGCCCAGGAAGCTCTCGTGCATGAGCGTGTGAAGCCAGCCCCGGGGTCGTGCGATCGCGGCGATCCCCTCGCACAGGCCCCGCGCGGCTTCGAGCTCCTCGTTCCAGATCAGCGTCACCACCGCCGCGGTGATGAGCGGCGGCGAGCCGGGGAGCGCGCCGCTGGTGAGGCTGGGGCGCAGCAGCGCAAGCACGTCGCGCGCCGGCTGGCCGGAGAGGGTGCCGTCGAACGCCACGGCCACGGGCCACAGCTCGAGCGGGGAAGGGTCCACTGCCGGATGACGGATTCGCTCGCGCGACTCCTCGACGCTGGAGGCGCTCATCCGGGCGACGTGCACGAGCTCGACCTCGAGCCGTGCGACGGCGTCCTGCGACATGCTGGCGGCCTCGGAGAGCGCTGCGTGACAGACGCTGCGCGCGGCGGCGAAGTGCCCTGCGATCACGAGCGCGCGCGCCGCCCGCACCCCGGCTTCGGCCCGGGCGGCCGGCTCGCGTGCCGCCTCGGTCGCCTCGCGCAGCAGCTCCGCCGCCCCGGGTTGCGCGCTCGCGGCGAGCGCAAGGCCGAGCTCGAGCAGGAGCTCAGCGCGGGACTCGGCGTCCGGACCCTCCTCGAGCGCGCGGCGCATGTACGCAGCCGCGGTCTAGGGAGCGCCCCGAGCCGTCGCGGCGTCGGCGGCCGCCCGCAACGCCGTGACCGTGTCAGCCCTGCCGCCGGGCTCGGTCCGCAAGAGGTGCGTGGCTACTCGCTCCGGCTCGGCGTCGTCGGCGCGCAGCAAGCCGGCCGCGCGCTCGTGCCACAGCCCCCGCTCGCCCGGCCCCATGCTGGCGTAGATGGCGGCGCGCACGACCGGGTGCGCGAACGCGAGCCGGGCTCCCGGCGCCAGCACCCCCGCCGCGCGCAGCGCATCCGCCACGGGCGCCGCGCGCGGCGGCTCGGCGCCCGCGAGAGCGGCCACGTGGCGGAGTGGGGCGCCGTCACCGAGAAGCGCGACGGCGCGCGCCAGCTCGGTGCCGCCGGCGGGCAGCCGCTCGAGCTGGCGAGCGACGCTGCGCCCGACCGCCTCCGGGCCGAACGACTCGATCGCCGCCGCCTCCTCCCGACGCGGCGCGACGCCCTCGGCACGCAGCGAGGCGACGAGCCCGCCGAGCAGGAACGGGTTGCCGCCGGTTGCCGCGTGGCAGGCGTCGCAGAACGCCTCGTCGCAGGTGCCCGCGAAGGCCGCGCGCACCAGCGAAGCCACAGCCGCGCGCCCGAGCGGCCGCGGGCGCAGCGCTCGCAGTTCCGTGGCGCAGAGCAGGTCCTCGAGCAGCCTGCGGTCGCTGCACGGTTCGCCGGACCGCACGGCCACCGCGAGAAGCAGCGGCAGGCCCTCGAGCCGGCGGGCCAGGTGGCCGAGCCAGCGCAGCGACGGCGGGTCGACCCAGTGCAGGTCGTCGACCGCCATGAGCACGGGGCGTCGCGCGGCCAGGTTGGCGACCAGCCAGAACAGCCCGTGCACGGTCGCGTGCGCGGAGTCCTCCCCCGGCCCGCCGTCATCCGACGCGGCCTCGAGCGCCCGCGCCGCCAAGCCGGCTGCGCCCGCCGTCAGCTCCCGCCACTCCGCGGGTGCGCAGCTCCTGCGCACGGGCTCGAGCAGCTGGCGGGCGATGCCGAACGAGAAGGTCTGCTCGAGCGGCGCGCCGCTGGCGCGCAGCACCGTCATGCCTCCCTGTCGCGCCACATCCGCCGTCGCCGCGAGCAGGCTCGTCTTGCCGATGCCGGCCGGGCCCTCCGTGACCAGCAGCGCGCCGCTGCCCGCCCGCGCGGCGTCGACTCGAGCCGCCAGCGCCACCAGCTCGGCGTCGCGCTCCAGCAGGACCCGCATTGCGCGCCGAACACTACGCGTCGAGTGGGCCGGGTGGCCCAATCTTCGAGGGGTCGTACCGAAAAGATCGTGGTGCCTCACACGACGCGGTCAGCCGCGTCCTGTCGGAGCATCGCGGCATGACCACGCAGACGCTCAGCCATGTGAAGGTCGAGACGCCGTCGAGTCCGTCGAGCCGACGGACCGTGAGCGGACCGCCGCGGCCCGGCGGCCCGATGGCGCTGCTCGACGCCTACCACGACGTCCAGAAGGAGGCTGTGAGGTACGCCACCGAGCGCGGCTTCTTCCGCTCGTGGGACGACGACGGCGTGCCGCAGGTGAAGGTGTACGTCGGCCCGCGCGACGACCACGGCCGCCCCGAGGGCCTGCTCGTGCTTCGCGCCCAGGCGGCGTTCGACTTCGCCTGGCGCATGTACGACTGGGCGATGGGCCAGAAGCGCCAGGCCGAGTCGGCGCGCGGCGGCTAGAGGTAGTCACCGTCGAGCCTCTCGTCTGCGCAACC
>JBLNDU010000264.1:0-3974 GCA_050261935.1 Nocardioidaceae bacterium
CGCCGATGAACTTGGCGCCGAGGACGAGGAGGACGATCATCATGATCACCGCGTTGTTGTCGGACATGACCCGTCTGATGGCGGCGAGCGGGCGTGCGGCGCGGTCACCGCCGAGGAGGTAGGCGAGCACGGCGCCGGCGACCGTGAGCGATCCGAGAGCCACGAAGACGGCGACGGCGATTGTCTCGTCGGCGGGGTCGAGGCCGGCTTCGGCGATCGAGGCGCCGGCGGCGAGCGTGAGCGCCAGGTTCTTGGGGTTCGCGCCTGACAGCGCCAGCCCGAGCAGCGCGGCCTTCGGTGCCGTCGCGGTGTCGACGGTGGCCATCCACTTCGGCATCTCGGGCGCCTTGCCCTCTTTCGGGCGCTTCTTCCACTGCTGGGCGGCCATGAACAAGAACAGGATCCCGATCGTCAGCTTGAGCCAGGCCCCCCCGGGGTCGTCGGAGTCGGCGTCGCCGCTGCCCGAGAGCACGAGGACCACGACGGCGCTCACGACGGCGAGGCCGGCGATCCAGCCGATCGCGAACGCCGGGCCGGCCGTGCGCGCGTGCTGCGAGCCCAAGACCAGCACGACGGCGACGATGGGAATCGGGCTGAGCGCGACGGCAATCGCCGACGGCAGCAGATCACCAACGGCATCACTCAGCATCGGCGCGATACTGCCATCCGGGCCGCTCGCCGCGCAGCTCAGAGTTCGTCCCGGGCCTGGGACGAGCACTCGCGCTTTGCCGGAATTGCCGTGGCGCAGCTCGTGGGCGCCGGCGAGGACAGGGGAGGTCCACGGGCCGCCCGCTTCTAAGTTTGCTTAGACGCGGCGTTCCGTCCGGTCGGTCGCGTCTAATGCGCGGATGGCCGCCCCGGAACCGCCGGATCGCACCGCGTCTGAGATGGACGACGTGTCAAGGGGTGAGCCAGGATTTTGTTGGTGGTCGTGTCATGGTGGCGGTGGTTGCTGGGGTCGGGCGACCGGCGTGAGGCTGTCGACGACTGTCACTCTGAGATGCGCGGGTTGGGACCGCAGGACAGTGTCCGGTCGTTGGCTGCCTCGAACTAAAGTCGCGAGTCGGAATCGCATAGACGCACCGAGGGTCCTCCCGGCTCTCACGCCGGTCGCCGGACCCCAGCTCGTCGGGTCGTGGGTCAGGCGGGTAGGTTTGGGGGGTCAGGCGGCGAGCTGCTTCTCTCGTGGTGGCTGTTCGGTGAGCTCGGCCCAGAGGAAGGCGGCGAGTTCGCGGGCGACAGCGACGGTCACCACGGTCGAGCGCTTGCCTTGGGCGGTGAGGTGCCGGTGGCGGTGAAAGAGCCGGATCTGCGCCTGCCAGGCCCGGACAGACGGCTCAGGGCCGCGGGCGGGGCGCCGGGGCGCATGCCGGTAGTGCCAGGCGGCCTCGACCAGCAGCCGGCGGGCGTGACGGTTGCCGGCGCGGGTGATGTGCCCGCGGTGCTGCTGCTCCCCAGAGGAGTACTCGCTCGGGGTGATCCCCAGCCAGGAGGCGAGCTCGCGCGGGTGCTGGAAGCGGGCGAAGTCGCCGATCTCGGCGATCAGCCCCAGCGCGGTCAGGGTGCCGATCCCGCGGAAGGCGCGGAGCTTCTGCACCTGCCAGCCCCACGGCTCGCGGTCGGCGATCTGCTCGAGCTGGGCATCGAGCGCGGCCAGTTGACGGTCCAGGCCGTCGAGGTGGATGAGCATCTGCGCCAGCGCCTCGTGCGCGAGCGGATCGGCCAGCCGCTGGCGGCGGACCCACGCCTGGTACTTGGCGGTCCAGGCCTTCTTGCCCTCCCGGAACACGTGGCCGTGGCGCAGCAGCTGCTTGCCGACGCGATGACGAGCCGCCGTGCGCGCGCAGCGCAGATCGTCACGGCAGCGCAGCAGATCGCGCAGACCCTCGGTCTCCGGGGTGGGCGGCTGCACGAACCGCAGCAGCCCCGCGCGGTACAGGCTCACGAGCTTCTTGGCGTCGCGGCGGTCGGTCTTGACCCGGTCCCCGGCGCGCACCGGGATCAGCGACGGCGCGACCACGTCACAAGCGACACCCATGCTCGTGAGCAGCCGCCACAACGCGAACCCGCCGGGCCCGGCCTCGTAGCACACCGCCAGCCCCTCCCCGCCGCCCAGCCGGTCGATGAAGCGGCGGATCGCCTTCTCGGTGGTCTCAATCCGCTCCACCTTCGGCTGGCCGCCCGCCGGCGGCAGCGTCGCGGCGACGATCGAGAGCTTGTGCACGTCCAACGAGACGAACATGCGCATCCGCACACCGCCAGGAGCGACAGAGATAACGTCAGGCATGGCTGGTCCTCCACAGGTCGTATGCGGCTCTGGCCCTTGCGGACCCTCGACAACCGCGATTGTCCAACCCGCGAAAGATGCGACGCGCGAGGACCAGCCACATGCGTCCATATTGACTAAGGACCCGTATATAAATAAATTGGCAGGCCTGTTTGCCCAGGGGCCGAAGATGACTGCGTGGTCGATGAGACTGCGATCGGCGAGAAGTTCCGGGCTTTGGCCGGCGAGCTGAACGAGCGTCAGCGGCGCTTGTGGGCAGCGAGTGAGGCGCGGGCGGCCGGCCGCGGCGGGATCGCGGCAACGGCGCGCGCGACGGGCATCTCGGTGCCAACGATCCGCAAGGGGATTGCCGAGTTGGAGGCGGGCGCGCGTTTGGAGGCCGGCCGGGTGCGCAAGCGGGGCGGCGGGCGGCGGCCTGTGACCGAGGTCGATCCAACGCTGCTTGAAGATCTCCAGCGACTGGTGGAGGCCGACCGCCGTGGCGATCCGGAGTCGCTGTTGATGTGGACGTCCAAGAGTGTGCGCAGCCTCGCGGCCGGGCTGCGCGAGCAGGGACACAGCGTGCACTTCACGACCGTCGCCAAGCTCTTGGGCCTCTTGGGCTACAGCCTGCAGGCCAACGTCAAGACCCGCGAGGGCGCCTCGCACCCGGATCGCGACGCGCAGTTTGAGCACATCAACGCGGTCGCGAAGGCGGCGATCGCGGCCGGCGTGCCGGTGATCTCGGTCGACACCAAGAAGAAGGAGCTGGTCGGGGACTTCAAGAACGCCGGGCGCGAGTGGCGCCCCAAGGGCGAGCCCGAGCTCGTGCGCGTGCACGACTTCAAGGACAAGCAGCTGGGCAAGGCGATCCCCTACGGCGTCTACGACATCGCCTCAAACGAGGGCTGGGTCAGCGTCGGCATCGACCACGACACCGCGCAGTTCGCGGTCAACTCGATCCGCAGCTGGTGGCAGCACCTCGGCCACGCGCGCTACCCCAACGCCACGCGGCTGCAGATCACCGCCGACTGCGGCGGCAGCAACGGCAACCGCGTGCGCCTCTGGAAGGTTGAACTGCAACGGCTCGCCGACGAGACCGGCCTTGAGATCGGCGTCTGCCACTTCCCGCCCGGCACCAGCAAGTGGAACCGCATCGAGCATCGCCTGTTCAGCTACATCACGATCAACTGGCGCGGCAAGCCGCTGCACTCGCTGGAGACGATCATCAACCTGATCGGCTCGACCAAGACCAGCACCGGCCTAGAGGTCTACGCCCGCCTCGACGAGCGCAGCTACCCCGACAAGATCCGCGTCTCCAACAAGGACATCGAGGCCGTCGACCTCCACGGCGATCCGTTTCACCCGGAGTGGAACTACACCATCAAACCAAAAGGTTAATCATCTACGAGTGCTTAAGTCGCTTCGTTGCACGGTTCTGGGATGCGGTCGCCAGTAGTTGGTTTAGGTGGGCGGCGGCGTGGTGCGCGCCGTTGGCGGGGATGAGGGGCCAGGTCGGTGGTTGTGCGAGTTGGACGGCGATGGTCTGTGCGAGCTGCTGCGCGGTGGTGCGGGAGTAGTGCAGTGGCTGGCCGGCGCGGTGGCGCGCGAGGCGTTTGGCGACGACGAGGTTCTGCTCGAGGTGCCCTTCGAGCGGGAAGTAGAGGAACGGCCGGCGCAGCGCGGTGAGCTCGAGCGTCGTCGTGCC
>JBLNDU010000265.1:0-3846 GCA_050261935.1 Nocardioidaceae bacterium
GCGGCGAAGAAGCGCGCCACCGACGCGCGCGCGTCAGTCGCGCTGTTGTCGTTGCCGCCGGCGGCGGCTAGCAGGGTGAGCGCGAGGACGAGCGCCGCGCCGGCCCGCATCAGTCGGGGCCGGGCCCCTGCGTCTCCGCGGCCTTGTAGGCGATCTGGAGGAAGTCGGAGATCGTGAGCGCGGTGAAGGTCGACGCCACGAGGCGCGTCGGTCGCGGCGCCCAGACCAGCCCGACGTGGAGGCCGCCGGCCGCCCACAGCCCGAGGCAGTACGGGCAGGCCAGGAGCTCGCCGATCGCCCGCCGCAGACCGCGTCGCGCGCGCGGCCGCTCCTCCACCTCGCCAGGCCCTCCGGCGCCCTCGTAGGCGGTGAACGGGGCGCGCACGAAGCTCGTGACCCTGTCCTTCGAGACGAGCCGGCTGAGCTTGTGGCTGGCCGTTCCGATCAGCACCACGTCGCCCGGCCCGACCCGTGCCGGCAGCTCGCGACCGGAGCGCTGCGCGGCCGCGAGCGAGCCCGCGAAGCCGGCGTTGAAGAGCAGCGTGAGCGCCGCGTAGGAGCCGAAGGGCGGCTGCTTGCCGGGCCGGTAGCCGGCCAGCGGCCCATCGGCCTGCACGGTCTGGTCGGGCACGGTCTCGTCGGGCATCGAGCTCAGTGCCGGCCGATCAGCCAGCCCAGCAGCAGGCCGCCGGCGAAAGCGACGCCGAGCGCCGGCAGCGGCCGCTGCTGGGTGGTCGTCACGGCGGCGGAGGCGGCCTGCGCGGCGCTCTGCTTCATGTCCTCCGGCGTGGCGCCGGAGACGCGCTGCCCGGCGCTCGTCGCGGCGCCCGAGACGCGCCCGCCCGCGCCGGAGACGGCGCCGGCGACCTTCGTCCGCACCTCGTCCGTCTTCTCCTTCACGGCCTGCTTGCGCTGCTCGACCTTCTCCTGGACCTGGCCCTTCACGTCCGCCTTCGCGCTCAGCGCCTCGACCGTCTCGCCGAGCTCCTCGCGCGTGTGCTCGATGTCGCGCCGCAGCGCCTCCGGGTCGCTGCTCGCGGCCGGCCCTCCGGCGTCCTGACCGGACGCCTGGGCGCCTGCCGACTCCGCCGCCTCGCGTGCGTCCCTCGTGTCGTCGTTCATCGCCGCGCCGCCTCCTTCACCTGTTCGACGTCCCGCTTCACGCTCTCGATGGCCCGCTCGGGGGCGGCGGGCGTGGCCTGCTGAACCTGCTTCTTACCCATCAGCGCCAGGAGTCCGGCCACGAGCAGCAGGGCCACGCCGACGATGACCCCGGCTAGCCACGGCTCGACGGCGGTGGCGAGCAGCATCACGATCCCGGCCACGATCGCTCCGACGCCGTATAGGGCGACGACGCCGGCGCCGCCGAACATCCCGGCGCCGAGCCCGGCGCGCTTGCCCTTCTGCTGAAGCTCCGTTTGCGCAAGCCGCATCTCCTGGCGGACGAGCGTGCTCATCTGCTGCGAGAGGCGCTGCACGAGCTCGGCGAGCGACTTCTCTGACAGCTGCGTGTCGGCTGCCACCTTTCCTCCGTCCCTTGGTCGCGGTCAGGCGCCGGCTACCCGCCAGAGGCCGCCCTCACACGCGATCGCGCCGCGCGCGCCGACACCCTGGCCCGAAGAGGTGGGAGGTCCGCCTATGCTCGTGGGCGAGGTGGGGCACCGCTGGATCGAGCACACGGGCGAGCTCGAACTCGAGCTGACCGGGGCCAGCGAGCGGGAGCTGTTCGCGCACGGACTCGCCGCGATGCGCGAGCTGCTCGGCGGCGGCGAAGCCGTAGGCGGCGGCGACGCCGCGTCCGCCGCGCCCGCTCCGGAGCGGCGCGCGCTCGAGCTCGCGGCGCCCGATCACGCCGCGTTGCTGGCCGACTGGCTGGCCGAGCTGGCGCTCCTCGCCGAGACGGAGCGGCTCGTGCCGGAGCGGCTCGCGCGACTCGAGCTCGGCGGCGAGGGCCTGCGCGCCTGCGTCGAAACGCGCCGCGCAGCGCCGCCCCACCTCGTCAAGGGGGTGACGTACCACCGGCTCGCGCTCGAGCCGACGGACGGCGGCTGGCGCGCGCGGGTGGTGCTCGATGTCTGAGGTGCGTGCCGGTGCCTGAGCTCCGTCGTGTCGACGAGCTCCTGTGGGAGATCCCGGTCTCGGCGCGGGCCGACATGCGCGTGCCGGCGCGCGTGTTCGCTGACGCCGAGCTGCTCGCCGAGCTGCGGGGCGATCGCTCGCTCGAGCAGCTCCAGAACGTCGCCACGCTGCCCGGCATCGTCGACGCCGCGCTCGCGATGCCGGACGTGCACCAGGGCTACGGCTTCCCGGTGGGCGGGGTGGCCGCCACGGAGATGCCGGACGGGGTGGTCTCGCCGGGCGGCGTGGGCTACGACATCAACTGCGGGGTGCGGCTCCTGGCGCTGCCGGTCGGCGCGGCCGAGCTCGGCGCACGGAAGGAGCGGCTCGTCGACGCGATCGCGCGCCGCGTGCCGGCCGGCGCTGTCCGCGAGGGCGGCCTGCGGCTGGCTCATCGCGAGCTCGACCTGGTGCTCGTCGACGGCCCGCGCGCGCTCGTCGAGCGCAGCGGCATCGGCACGGCTGCCGACGTCGAGGCCACCGAGTCGCGCGGCCGGCTCGACGGCGCGCGGCCCGACGTCCTGTCCGAGCGGGCCCGGCGGCGAGGCGCGGATCAGCTCGGCACGCTCGGCTCGGGGAACCACTTCATCGAGCTTCAGCGCGTGGAGCGGGTGCTCGACGCCGAGGCGGCGCGCCGGCTCGGCCTCGCGGAGGGGGAGGTCACGGCGCTGATCCACTCCGGCTCGCGCGGCCTCGGGCATCAGGTCTGCACGGACTACGTCAGGCGGATGGACCTCGCCCTCGGCCGTCACGCGATCCGGCTGCCGGATCGCCAGCTCGCGTGCGCGCCGGCCTCGAGCGCGGAGGGGGTCGAGTATCTCGCCGCGATGGCGGCCGCCGCGAACTTCGCATGGGCCAACCGCCACGCGATCGCCCATGGCGTGCGCGAGGCGGTGCGCGGGGTGCTCGGTGGGCACGCCGCCGCCGGCACCCGCCAGGTCTACGACGTGGCGCACAACGTGGCGAAGCTCGAGCGCCACGCGGGCCGCGAGCTGTGCGTGCACCGCAAGGGCGCCACGCGGGCGTTCCCGGGCCAGGCCGTGTTCATCCCCGGCAGCATGGGCACCGCGAGCTGGGTGCTGGTCGGAGCTCCGGGGGCGATGGAGCGCTCGTTCGGCACCGTCTGCCATGGCGCCGGCCGGCGGCTCAGCCGCACCGGCGCTCGCAAGCGGGTGCGCGGCGGCGATCTGCGGCGCGAGCTCGAGGCGCGCGGCGTGACGGTGCGCTGCGGGTCAAACCGGGGCCTGGCCGAGGAGGCGCCCCTCGCGTACAAGGAGGTGGACGCGGTGGTGGCCGTGGTTGAGCGCGCCGGGCTCGCGACGCGCGTGGCGAGGCTCGTGCCGATCGGCGTGGTCAAGGGCTGAGCGGCCTCTTTGGCGCGTAGGCAATGCCATCGCCTTGGTATGGGGGCCGCACCATATCGCCCGGGCGGTTGACCTGCGGTCCCCTTTGGGGTAGGGTGCCCGCACCGGCGCTTGAGAGACGCTGGCGGAGGAGGGAGAGGGAGTCTTGCCGTATCTGAACTGCCCAAACTGCGGGTTGACGATGTACGCACCTCTCAACCTGCGCGAGGAGTGCCCGCGGTGCGCTGCCCGGCTGGGCACGGTGAGCCGTCTCTTCAGGTCGGAGAAGCCGCACCGGCTCCTGCAGTCGGACGGACCGACACCCGCGCCGCCGCGCCGAGCACCGTCGCCGACCGCGCCGCCGCGCCGAGCGCCGTCGCCGACC
>JBLNDU010000266.1:0-4051 GCA_050261935.1 Nocardioidaceae bacterium
CCGCAGCTCCTGCTGCGCGCGCTCGCCGGCGGCGCCGTGCCGGTGGCGGCGCGCCTCTCGCAGGACGAGGAGGCGCTCCGGGACGGCGAGCTCGGGCTGCTGTTCGAGCCGCGCGACGCCGACACGCTCGCCGCGCAGCTCGCTCGGCTGCTGTCTGAGCCGGAGCTGGCGGACGGCTTCGCGCGCCGGATCGCGGCCGTGCACCCGGAGCTCGAGTGGAGCCGCGTGGCCGCCGAGTACGAGCGCCTCTACGCCGAGGTGGCGGCCCGGCGCCACGATCCGGACGGCCGGCCGCAGGTGCGCAGCCGGCTCGCGGGGCGCGACTTCATCGACGTCGACCTCCACATGCACACCGACCACTCGCCCGACTGCGCGACGCCGGTGGACGTTCTGCTCGAGACGGCGAAGCGCGTCGGCCTGGGCGCCATCGCCGTGACGGACCACAACGAGGTGTCCGGCGCGCTCGAGGCGCGCGAGCGCGCCGACGGGATCAAGGTCATCGTGGCCGAGGAGATCAAGACCGCCGACCAGGGCGAGGTGATCGGCCTCTTCATCGAGGAGCGGATCCCGCGCGGCCTGACGCTCGAGCAGACGATCACCGCCATCCGCGAGCAGGGCGGCCTCGTCTACGTCCCGCACCCCTTCGACCGCATGCACTCGGTGCCCGACTACGGCAACCTGCTCGAGGTGGTGGAGCAACTCGACGCGATCGAGGTGTTCAATCCGCGCGTGGCGTTCTCGGCCTTCAACGAGGAGGCCGAGCGCTTCGCGGCCAAGTACCGAATCGTCGCGGGAGCCGGCTCGGACAGCCACGTGGCGCAGGCGCTCGGCTCGGTCAAGATCAGGATGCGCGACTTCGGCGCGGAGGACCCGGAGGAGTTCCTCGAGTCCCTGCGCGACGCCGACATCGTGCGCAAGCGACAGAGCCTGCTCTACGTCCAGGCACTCAAGTTCATCCAGACGCGACAGGCGGCCGGTCAGCGCCGTCGGGCCGGCAACAAGTGATGCACGGGAGAGGAGCGCGCGCCAGCTCGTCAAAGCCATGGACGCGGATGCCCGCCACCGACGATGAGATACGCGAGAAGTACCTCGAGCGGGCGATCCGCGAGCTGAACGCGCTCACGCGAGAGCTGCAGAACTGCAAGCTGTGCCCGCGCGGACCTCTCATGCCGGTGCTCGGCTCCGGGCATCCGCAGGCGGACATCGTCCTGCTCAAGCACACGCCGACGGCGAGCGAGATCGAGGAGGGCGTCGCCTTCTACGGGCGGGCGGGCAGCGCGCTCATGAAGAGCTTCAAGCGGCTCGGGATCGACCCGCTCGCCGTCTACGGCACCGTGCTCGTCAAGTGCCCCGTCGAGGACGCCGAGCTTTCGGCCCCGGAGTGCCGTGCGCGCGTGCTCGACGAGCTCGCGATCGTCGCCCCGCGCATGGTCGTCGTGATGGGTGAGCCGGCGCTCGAGGAGCTGAACGCGCTCGGCCTGCCGCTGGCCGCCGGGCTCGAGCCGGCGGTCGGCGAGGTGCAGAAGCTGACGCCGTCGTGCGATGCGCTCTACGTGCCGGACATCGATCGATCGCTCGACGAGGAGGCCGCGAAGCGCGCCTTCTGGCGCGCCTTCCGGACGCTCGGCGACTGGTACGCGGATCTTCCGCCCTACTAGCGCCGCCGCGCCGCCGGCGCTACGCTCGCGCGGCGAGCGAAAGGAGGTCGCATGGCAGACACGGCGCGCGTGCTCGTGGTGGCGAACCAGACGGCGGAGTCGGACGAGCTGCTGTCGGCGCTCCGCGCGCGAGCGCAGGAGGGCCCGGCGTGCTTCACGCTGCTCGTGCCGGCGACGCCGCACGGCGTCGCCTGGGCGGCCGACATGTTCGCCGGCAAGGCCGAGGCCGAGCACGGCCTGCACTCGCTCGTGGAGCGGCTGCGCCGCGAGGGGCTCGAGCTGACGGGCGCCAAGGTCGGCGACCCGGACGCCCTCGCGGCGGTCCAAGACGAGGCGAACTCCGAGAGCTACGACGAGCTGATCGTCTCGACGCTGCCGCACCATCTGTCGAAGTGGCTGCGGCTCGACCTGCCGCGCAAGGCTCGGCACAGCACGGGGCTGCCCGTGCGCCACATCGTGGCGTCGCGGCCGAAGGCGCGCGCCCACTCCTAACCGCTAGGGTCACGCCCATGGACCTCGAGGAGCGCAGCATCGACCCCGTGATCGAGCGGACCTGCGCCGAGTGCGGCGCCACCCTCACGGAGGCCGAGATCAAGGCGTCGCTCGAGTCGGACGGGCCCTACCTCTGCTCGGTGCACGCCGCCGAGCAGGTGCCGCTCGACGAGGAGGACCCGGGCGAGGCCTAGCCCTGCTCGAGCAGCGCCACGCACTCGATGTGCGGCGTCTGCGGGAACATGTCGACCGGCCGCACCGCCTTGAGCGTGTAGCCCGCGTCCGCCATCTGGCGGGCGTTCGGGGCGAGCGTGGTGGGGTTGCAGGAGATGTAGACGATCCGCCGCGCGCCCGCCTCGAGCACGCGCCGCACCACCTTCTGGGAGAGCCCCGCGCGCGGCGGGTCCACCACCACCACGTCGGGGCGGCCGGACCGCTCGAGCAGCGGTCGCATCGCGAGGCGCACGTCGCCGGCGTAGAAGCGGACGTTGTCGATGCCGTTGAGCCGCGCGTTGTCGATCGCGTCGGCTACGGCGCGCTCGACGAGCTCCAGGCCCACCACCTCGGCGGCGTCGACCGCCATCACGAGCGCGATGGTGCCGATCCCCGAGTACAGGTCGAGCACGCGCTCGCGCCCGCTGAGGCCGGCCAGCTCGACGGCGACGGCGTAGAGCCGCTCCGCCATCTCGGTGTTGGTCTGGAAGAAGGCGTCCGGCGAGATCCGCAGCCGCAGCCCGCAGAGCCGCTCCTCGATCCGCTCGGGGCCGGCGAGCGACTCGGTCGTGCCTCCGCTCGTGGACTCGGCGACTCCCGGCACGCGCGTCCAGAGCACGCTGTCGGCCGGGAGGGCGGCGGCGAGCTCCGCCGCCCGCAGGGCGCCCTCGCTCGTCACGAGCCGGGCCTGCAGCTGGCCGGTGCGGCGCCCCTCGCGCACGACGAGGTTGCGCAGCAGGCCGGCGCCGCTGCGGCGGTCCCAGGCGGGGAGACCCTCGGCGCGGCACCAGGCCTTGACGGCCTCGCTCAGCTCGTCGACGCGACGCGAGGCGAGCACGTCGCGCGACACGTCGTCGATCGCGTCGAAGCGACCGGGCCGGTGAAAGCCGAGCGCGAGCAGTCCCCCCTCGCCCGTGCCGAACGAGTACTCGAGCTTGTTGCGGTAGCCCCAGGGCTCCACCGCCGCCAGCACCGGCTCGACGGGCGGGTCGTCGAAGCCGCCGAGGCGTTCGAGCGCCTCGCGCACCTGCGCCTCCTTCTCCGCCAGCTGGCGCTCGTAGGGCAGCACCTGCCAGGCGGCGCCCGGGTGCGGCGCGCGCGCCGCGATCCGCTCCGGGCTCGGCTCGAGCAGCTCCTCAACGTCCGCCTCGGCGAAGGAGCGCTTAGCCTTCGTGAGGCGGGCGCGGACCCGGTCGCCGGGCACCGCGCCGCGCACGAAGACGACGTAGCCCTCGCTGCGCGCGACGCCGGCGCCGCCGTAGGCGAGCCTGTCGACGCTCAGCTCGAGCAGCTCGCCCGCCCGCGGGCGGGCGCGGGTGGCTCCACTCCCTTCCACGCCCGCAATCCTCGCAGCCGCGCGTGCCCTCGGCGGGGGGCCACCCGCCGGGGGCGCTGCGGGGGCAGCCCGGTCGCGGCGCCCGCGTCGGGCTCCCGCGCGCTAGGCGAGCTTCCGTTCGACCGCGCCGAGCACCGACTTGCGGTTCGCGTGGCGGCGCTCGTAGTCGCGCACCCTGCGCAGCTCGGCGGCGCTCAACCCGTCGAGCAGGGCCTGGACCTGCTGCGCGGTCAGGTCCTCGTAGCCGGCGATCGGCACACCCGTCCCGGCGCCGGCGGTGCGGCGGACGCCGTCGGTCTGGGCGAGCCGGGGGTCGGCCGCGCCGCGCGGCCGATCGCGCGCCCCCGTGGGG
>JBLNDU010000267.1:0-4117 GCA_050261935.1 Nocardioidaceae bacterium
CGCGATCGCCGCCCGCCGCGGCCTCGCCGACCGGCGTCGCGGCGGCCGCGCCTGGATCAACGGCCGCGAGCTCGGCAACACGCCCGTTCGCTTCGCGCATCTCGAGGCTTCGCACGACTAGCTCGCTGCACGCAGCGCGAGTCGCCCACGACCGCATGGCTGTGTGATGGGGCGGAGGCCGTCAGGCGACCCGCAGGGAGGGGCCGACCAGGCCGGCATGCCCGAGGGGTCCTTCCATCGCGGGTCAGGCCGCCGGGTAGGACCCGAGCACGCGTACCGTCTCGCCGCGTCCGCGCAGCGCATCGAGTGCCGCCCGCACGCGCGGATCGTGCTCCGCCCCCTCGAGGTCGGCAAAGAACATGTAGTGCCCGAGCCGCCCGTGCCGCGGTCGCGACTCGATACGGGTCAGGTTGATGCCGCGGTCGGCGAGCTCGCGCAGGACGGCGAGCAGCCACCCGGGCCGTTCGTCGCCGGCGCCCCAGAAGACGATCGACGTCTTCGCCCGCTCCGCCGGCTCCGGCTCCGCGTCGGCCGGCGCGAGCCAGACGAAGCGCGTGACGTTGTCCGGGTGGTCCTCGACGCCGGCCGCGAGCACGCGGCAGCCGTAGAGCTCGGCCGACAGACGCGAGCCGAGTGCCGCCCACGGGGCGTCGGCGTCGCGAACGCGCTTCACCGCGTCCGCGGTCGAGGGCGCGGCCACGCGCTCAGCGCGCGGTAGCCGCTCGCGCAGGAAGCGGGCGCACTGGGCGGTGGCCTGCGGATGGGAGACGACCCGGGTGATCCGCTCGAGCGGGAGCGGCCGGCGGGCGACGACGCAGTGGTGGATCGGATGCACCACCTCGCGCGCGATGCGCACCGTGTCGGCGTCGGTGGCCAGCACGTCGAGCGTGGCCGCAACGCCGCCCTCGAGCGAGTTCTCGATCGGCACGACCGCCCGCTCGACGGCGCGCTCCTGCACCGCCATGACGGTCTCGTAGACGGTCGGGTAGGCGATCGGCTCGACGGTCGGCGGGGCCGAGGCGTGGAGCGCCTCCTCCGTGTAGGTCCCGGCCGGACCGAGGTACGCGACGCGCACCGCGCTCAGGTCTCGGCTCGTGCGCTCGGAGCGGAGGCCGCACCCGGAGTGGAGGCCATCGCGGCCTCCACGGCCTCGACCTCCTCGGGCGAGAGCTCGTGCTCCGACTCGCCGTCGCGGAGCTGCTTCACGTAGACGCGCGCCTGGTCGCGGTGTGAGATGGAGGAGATCACGACGCCGGTGCGGCTGGCGTCGAGCAGCGCCAGCGTGCTCGACTGGCGCCCGGACATCTCACCCCAGGCGTCGTAGCGGATGAGCGACATGTGCGACACGCAGCCGTCGATCCGTCGCTCCGCGTCGGCCATCCGACCCTCGAGCCCCGTCGCCACGTCCTCGACCCAGTCGCGCAGCTGGACGAAGGCGTTCTCGAGCGTGGCCGCGTGCTTCACGAGGTCGCGCTGCCCGGACACGCCGACCACGGCTCGCTGGGCGGCGCGCAGGCGGCGCAGCTTCACCGACAGGACGACTGCCCACGCCACGCCGATCGCCGCGAGTCCGGCGGCGCCGAGGGCGACGATCCCGGTTGTGGTGTTGAGCTCGTCCACGTCGTGCTGCGGCGCGCCTCGACGAGGCTAGGCGACCCGGGCGGCCGCTGCGACCTTCCGATCCAGCGAGCGAGCCTCGCGCCTGCGGGCCACCTCTGGCGTCACCTCGTGAATATTGCCGAGAAGGACTGCTTGTTGTTGTCCGTCTTCTCCTCGCCCGGCACGGCCTCGACCTGGATCTCGATCGGCACGGTCTGGCCGGTCGGCGGGTCGCCGCCGAGCGGGATCTCGACGGTCTTCGTCTCACCGGCGGCGATCGAGTCGATCGTGCCGTCCGCCTCGATCTGCGAATCGCCGCTGCCCACGGTGACGTTCACGGGCACGTCCGTCTCGGTGTTCTCGCCCTGGTTGGCCACCTGGACCGAGAAGCTCAGGTCCCCGCTCAGCGGGATGGTCGTCGTGCCGCCGGCGGCGAGCGTCTGGCCGCCGAGCGAGGCGCCCACGATGCCGTTGCCGTGCAGGCCGGGCGCGGCAGCCTCGTCCTGGCCGCCACCCGTGCCGGTGCGCACGCGCGCGATGCGCTCGGACACGAAGCTCTGCTGGAGCCAGTCGATGTCGGGCAGGAACTGGCTGCGCGGGATCCGCACCTCGTCCTGCAGGTCCCGGTCCTGCAGCACGCCACGCATCGTTGGCGCATAGCGCCGGCTGTAGACCACGTCGCTCGCCAGGAAGGCCTGCATCTGCTCCGTCACGCGGCGGGTGCCGGCGCGCCGGTTCTGGTCGCCGAGCGCGGTGGGGAGCGCATCGGCGATCCCCGCGATCCCGTCGCGGCGGAGCTCGAGCGTCTGGACCAGGTAGCGCTGGGCGTCGTCCACGTCGCCGGGGTGGTCGAGCCCACGCCCGCGGTCCACGAGCTGCTCCGACTGCACCCGGAAGCCGTTCATCGTGTTCTCGACGTCGACGGCGCGGTCGCGCCCGCCGGGGCCGGACAGGAGCCGGAACAGCGACCTGCCCTGCTGGTCCGACTCACGCGTGAGCGCCCCCGCGTCGTTCACGTAGTCCTTGATCGCGCGGTCCTTTCGCGCGTTGAGGCAGCCGCGCACGCCGAGCACGAGCAGCACGAGCACGAGCAGCCCGGCGGCCGCCGCGATGCTGCGGCGTACCATCAGCGTCTGGCGGTCGACGCCCCGCCCGCGCGGCGGCGATCGACGGCGAGAACGGCGGGTTGAATCGTCGGTTTCGTCGAGGAAGGACAGATCCGACTCCTAGCGGCGGGGGGCGCCTGCCACTGTGAAGGGGTCAGACTATCCTCTCTCTCGGCTGTCAAGCCGAGCGCGCGCGCCGGGAGGGAGCGGCCCCGCCGGGCCGAACACGGAGCCCAGATGCCACGCCCCGACACCAGCGCTGCGAGTACGCGGCCGCTCGCCCACGGTGAGCCCACGGTGGCTCTGCCGCGCGGGCGCGCGGACGATGCGCCCGCGGCCGGCCGCTGCGTGCTCGGGCGCTTCCGGCTCGAGCGGCGGCTCGGGGCGGGCGGCTTCGGGGTCGTCTGGCAGGCATGGGACGAGAAGCTCGAGCGGGACGTTGCCGTGAAGGCGATCCCGCGCGAGCGGGCCGGCACGCGCGTGGAGCGCGAGGCGCGCGCGGCCGCCCGGCTGAACCACCCCGGCATCGTCGCGCTCTACGAGCTGGCCGCCGACGAGCACGAGGTGTTCCTCGTCTCCGAGCTCGTGCACGGGCGCACGCTCGCCGAGCTGGAGCGCGAGGGCGCGGTGGCCGACCGGGACGTCGCCCGTCTCGGCGCGGCGCTGTGCGACGCGCTCGAGCACGCTCACGGTCGCGGCGTGGTGCACCGTGACGTCAAGCCCCAGAACGTGATGGTCGTGGCGGAGCCGGCGGCTGGTGCCGGCTTCGCGAAGCTCACCGACTTCGGCGTGGCGCAGCTCAGCGCGGCGGGCGGGCACGACGACGACGGTGGCGCCGGCGACGTGCTGACGCGGACCGGCGACGTGGTCGGCACGCTCGCCTACATGGCGCCCGAGCAGGCCGAGGGCCGGCGAGCCACGCCCGCCTCGGACGTCTACTCGCTCGCGCTCACGCTCTACGAGGCCTGGACCGGCATCAACCCGGTCCGTGCCCCGGGCGTGGCGGCCACGGTCAGGCGTCTCGGGCGGCCGCTGCCGCCGCTCGGCGACCGCCGGCCCGATCTGCCGTCCGCCCTCAGGGCGGCGATCGACGCCGCGCTCGCGCCGGATCCCGCCACCCGGCCACCGCCCGGGCGACTCGCGGCGACGCTGCGCGGGGCGGAGCCGAGCCTGGCCGAAGCGGGCGGGCTCGAGGAGCCCGCGACGCTGCGCCGCGTGGGCATCACGACCGCGACCGCCCGCGTGCCGTACGCGGGCCCGGCCGTCGAGCTCGGCCGACCCGCCCATCGCGCCGCGCCCGCGGAGCTCGGCGGGCTCGTGGGGCCGACTCCGGCCGAGGCGAACGCCACGGGCCGCTGGGCCGCGCCGGGCGAGCAGCTCGCTCCGGGCGAGCGCGCCGTGTCATCGCCGCG